>JAUPKM010000021.1 GCA_030837445.1 Actinomycetota bacterium | reverse complement strand
GCCCCGGCGACGCCGATGTGGAGTTGCTGGACAATCTCCGCGCCTGGCGCACGACGACGGCCGAGGCGCTGTCCGCCGAGCGAGGAACCCGGATGCCCGCCTACGTCGTGGCGACCGACGCAACCCTGCTGGCCATCGCGGAGCAGCATCCGAAGACGCTGGCTGAACTGGCAGAGATACCCGGTATCGGGCCGAGAAAAATCGCGGACTACGGCCCTTCGCTGTTGGAGCTGCTCGTCGCGGAGTGACCTCAGGTACCGCTGGGCTCGGGGTCCGGCGGTTCCGCAAAGCCGGGGACCCAGGCTTCGAGTTCCTCCCGAGTGCGGACGTTGGCATCCAACTGGCACAGCACTCCGGTGCAGCCCAGCCACACTCGGTGGATGAGCAGGTACTCCGGTGGCAGATTGAGTTTCATGCCTATCGAGAAGTCCCGAGCGCGGGGATCGTTCAACCGGTTGTACTGACCACGCAGCCAGTGCCGGGAGTAGTGGAAGGACTCGTGTCGAGCTGGTTCCACCAGCGGCTCCAGGTAGCCGAGCAGATCCTCAGGGTTGATCTCGATTCCCGGCTTGATGAACCCCTCAGCCCGCAGGCCTGCCATCACGCCTGCGGCGTCGTCCGACTCGGCGATCCGCAGCAGTTCGCCCATCGCCGGCGGCAGTCCGTCGGGCAGGCTGGCGGCCGCCCCGAAGTCCAACACCCCAAGCCGACCGTCGGGCATCGCTCTGAAGTTGCCCGGGTGCGGATCGGCGTGCAGTCGACCGGCGCGGGCCGGTCCGCCGAGCAGGAACCGCAGATACAGGGTGCCGAAGTGGTCGCGCTGTTCCCGGCTGCCGTCCCGAATCACCTGCGCAAGCGACGTGCCGTCGAGCCATTCGCTGACAAGCACCTGCGGGGACGCGGCCAAGACGTGGGGAATGAGATAGTCCGGATCGCCCTCATAGGCGACCGCGAAGTCCCGCTGGGTTTCGGACTCCGCCAGGTAGTCCAGCTCCTCGGCCACCCGCGCCTTCAACTCGGCGATCAGGGGTTTGACATCCAGTCCGGGAACCATCGTTCCGAACAGCCGCGCGAGCCGAGTGAGTTGGTTGAGGTCGGAGATCAGCGCCTTGCCCGCGCCTGGGTATTGGATCTTCACGGCGACGATTCGGCCGTCCCGGGCCACGGCGCGGTGCACCTGCCCGATCGAGGCAGCTGCCGCGGGGTGGTCGTCGAACTCGGCGAACCGACGTCGCCAATCGTGACCGAGATTCTCCGCAAGCACGGCGTGCACGCTGCTGGCGGGCATCGCGGGGGCGGCGTCCTGCAGTTTGGTCAAGGTCGCTCGATACGGTCCGGCAACCTCCTCTGGCAGGGCAGCCTCGAAGATACTCATGGCCTGGCCGAATTTCATCGCCCCGCCCTTGAGCTCACCCAGCACTCGGAAGACCTGATCGGCGGTGCGCGACTGCATCTCCTGCGCCACGACCTCGGCGGGCCGACCTCCCACACGCTTACCGAAGCCAAGGGCGGTGCGGCCGGCGTAGCCCATCGGCAGGGCCGCCATCCGGGCACTCCTGCGCAGAGCGGTTGTGGGGATCACCCCTCGGGCCGGGCGGGAGTCGGACGGCGGCTCGCTCACATCAACCATCATCCACGGCTATCGCGTTTTGCGCATCCCTGTGGCTCGCGCCCGGCACTGAGGGGGAGTTACTACTCGGTGGTTTCCTTCTTCTTGCCCATGATGCGCGTTACCTTCGTGCCGCACACCGGGCAAGTGCCCTTGGCGAACCGACGACCCTTGTCGTTCTCCTCGACCACGGCGTCGGTGACCTGACGCTTCTCGCGACACTTCACGCAGTAAACCTCGCCACTGTAGGTCTCAGCCATTTTTCCTCCTGGTTGGGGTATGTGGTGGATCTGAGCGGTTTCAGCCTACGTGCCCCCAGGCAGGGATCCGGGTGACACCCCGCCGCTGGTCGGGCGGTCACCATGGGCTAGGCCACGGTCGGGTCGTGGTCGGAGGAACGGCGGCAGGGGCCGGTGCACCAAGCAAGTAGCCACGGCCGGGACCGTGGTCCCAGCCGTGGCGTTGCCGTTCTTCGCGCCGTCTACCGGATACACCCCGCCAGGGGTGCGGCATCGCTGGGGTTGTCCCCAGTGGGAAGTCCGGTCTCGCAGTCACGCTGGCAACTTGGACCTTGCTGCCGGAACGCCCCGTGGGCCTCCCCGGTCATCCGTGGTCGCGAGTTGCGGGGCGGGACCCGAGGTGCGCGCAGCCGAAACGCCTTCCCCTTGCGTTTCAACCCGTTTTACCTGGGGCCCCGCTCCCAGGGATGAACTTGCCACTCGGCAGGTGCTGCGCACAACCCCAGCGGCGGACCTTCTTGAACCCGCTGTGGATGGAGTTGGGGACAACTTGGGGATTGGCAGGGAATACCTGTTGACGGCCCTGGGGATCACTTGTGGATGGGGCGCGGTCAGGTATGGGAAAGGTGGTGCTGACCTGCGCAGATCGTCGGATCTGCCTGTGCAGGAGAAAAACTTTCGGCGCGTGTCGGGGTGACCCTACGTTCACCCGGAGGACATGTAACAGTCACGTTCGGGTTGTCACTGGGACCTGCGCGCATGGACGTGGGGGGCCTGGCTACTGCGGTCCCGATGGCTCCTCGCCCGGGCCGATCGTCCGCGCGTGGTCAAAGCCCTGCAGGAAGCCCTCGGCAAGCTCGGTTTGAGGGAATCGTGCCACCAGTGCCGAAAACTCAGGGCCGTGATCCGAGCGGATTAGATGGGCAAGTTCGTGTACGAGGATGTAGTCCAGGACGAAACCGGGCATCTCGGCCAGCAATGTCGACACCCGGATCGTTCGTTCGGCGGTGGTGCAAGACCCCCACCGTCGGCGTTGTCGGGTGCTCCAGGTCACACTGGCGGGCGTTGGCGCCTCCGGCAGATAGCGGGTCCGCAACCGCTCGGCATGGGCAAGTAGCGCCGTATCGGACCGCAGCGGCGTGCTGGTCCGTCGACTGAGGCGGCCGACCAGTTCCGAGACATGGTTGCGAATCTGGTCGGCCGGCATCCGTTGAGGCACCACCACCACAGTTCGACCGTCCTCCCGGAAGGCCGAGACGGTCTTCCGGCGGCGACTGCTGCGCCGGACTTCTACCCCGTCCGGTAGGCCTGTGAGCTGGATAGGTGTGATCGTCATGTCGACGAACCTAGATCGTCGTTGCCGATCCTGACAGGTCCGGTGACAAAGCTGTGGACAGGACTCAATTGCCGGAAGGGTGCGGCTCGTCGTCAGGAGGCCGTTGGGCATCCGACGGCGGTTCGGGCGCGTCGCCGGTGTCCCCAAGGGCCTCCAACTCCGCATCCAGCGACACCGCGGATTGCGGATCGCTGGACACCACGAAAGCCTCGGGATGCTGAAGGTCCTCAGTCGTAGGCAGCAGGTCCGGGTGTGCCCAGACCTGATCGCGTCCCTCCTGCCCGCGTGACTCTGCCAACGCCGCCCACAGGGCCGCAGCCTCCCGAAGCCTGCGGGGACGCAACTCCAACCCGACCAGGGTGGCAAAGGTCTTCTCCGCAGGTCCGCCCGCCGCTCGACGTCGCCGAAGCGCCTCCTGCAGTTTGGCGATGTTCGGCAGTCGGTCCGCGGCCGCAGCTGTCACGACCGCATCCACCCAGCCCTCCACCAGCGCAAGCAGGGT
>JAUPKM010000186.1 GCA_030837445.1 Actinomycetota bacterium | reverse complement strand
TTCTGCGCGGGTGCCGACCTGTCCGCGTTGGGGGCGGCGGCCCGGGACGGGCTGGAACGCATCTACGCCGGATTCATGGCGGTCAGCCGGTGCACGCTGCCGACCATCGCGGCGGTCAACGGGGCCGCCGTAGGGGCGGGGTTGAATCTCGCCCTGGCCGCTGATGTTCGCATCGCGGGGCCGGCGGCGGTGTTCGATCCGCGCTTCCAGAAGCTCGGCATCCATCCCGGCGGTGGCGCCACCTGGATGTTGCAGCGCGCGGTGGGCCCACAGGTGGCTCGCGCCGCACTGCTGTTCGGGATGCGGTTCGACGCCGAGCAGGCCGTGCAGCACGGACTGGCATTACAGGTGGCCGAGGATCCACTCGCCGCCGCGCTGTCGCTGGCTGCCGGTCCCGCGGCCGCACCGCGGGAGGTGGTGCTGGCGACCAAGGCCTCGATGCGAGCGACCGCAATTCCAGGATTCCTCGACACCGATCTCCACATGGCCGCCAAGGACATCGAGTTGGGCCCGCAGGCCGCCTCGATCGAATCGCCCGAGTTCAAAGCCCGACTGGCGGCCGCGCAGCGGCCATCCCGGGCATAGAGTCGAACTGTGAGCCACCGCACACGTTATGCCCGATACGTCGGACGGGTCGGGGCGTTGGCATTCGCGCTCGGCGCCGGGGTGGTCATCGCGCACAGCCCAGAGGCCGGGGCCGACACCGGAAGCGCCGAGCAGGCGGCCACGTCCACCCGTAACACGGCCACATCCGCTCGCCACCCGGCGACCGCACCCAGGACCAGGGCTGCCGACACCCACAGACGGGCGGTCACCCCCGTCGCTGCCGTACAGCCCACCCTCACCGAAGTTAGGCCGGCCCGGGCCGCGGCACCGGGCAGCACCCTGTTCGCGCGCCGACCGACGCTGGCCTACAACGCCGCCCAGAACACCCAGTCCCCCGCCGGCGTAATCACCGGCACTCTCAACCCGGCCCAACCTGACGGGTACGCCCTGACCTACACGGTGGATCGCCCGCCGGCCAGGGGTTCGGTCGTGGTCACACCGAACGGAACCTTCGACTACACCCCGGACAGCGACTTCGCGACCCTCGGCGGCACCGACACCTTCACCGTCACCGCCGACGACCGCCCGGGCAACCCGTGGCACCTGCACGGCCTGCAGTCGCTGTTCGCCCCCAACGGGGGCCACACCGCCGCCACATCGGTGCCGGTACTGGTGAACCCGGGGGCACCGCTGCCGACCAGCGTGCTGGCCACCACCGACCAACTCAATGCCGAGAGACTGGCGACCGAACTCTCCGGATCCCCGATCGTGCAACTGGCCGGACTGTTCCTCAAGGTGGGCTGGGTTCTGGCCGCGCGCAACAACTTCGCCCTCGTGGGTGGACCGGATCAGGCAAATTTGGCCCGCCTCGACCGGGCCGTCACCGAGTACGCCAACCAGGCAGCCCTGGAGGTACAGCTTCTCGACTCGATGAGCCCGAAGGTGATTCAACAGGTCGCACCGCCGCACGACTGGTATCTGCAGCCATTCGCCGGATCCCGGATCTGGTACGACAACCCCGACACCATCTATCGGTTCATCGGCGTCAACAGTGCGTCGTCGTATGTGATCACCGGCCGGTTCGACGGATCGCTGCCGGCGGACACGAACTTCAGCGTGCTCACCGGGCTGAGCGGAACCACCGCGGCCAACATCAACGGACGCGAACTGGAGATCAACCCCGACGGCACCTTCACCATCACCGCCAGTTCGGCCCCTGCTCAGCCCGGGCAGACGAACCACCTTCAGTTGGTGCCCGGTACCACCTTGATCACCACTCGAAATACGTTGACGGACTGGAACTCCCAGGAACCGATGAGCCTGTCGGTGCTGCGCGTCAACGGTCCGCCACCGAGCCTGTTCGCCCAGATCGGCGGCTTCGCGATCCCGGGCATCGGCCCGCTGGTGGCGGGCAGCCCGCTGCTGACGTCGCTGGTGTCGATCATCCCGCCGCTGCCGTCGGTCCGGCTGCTGCAACAGGTCGAGACGGCCGTCATCATGCTGCTGCTGGGAATCAGCGGGGAGAATCAGTACATGTCGGTGGCCACCACCGACGCCAAGACCGGGCAGTTGCGCTTACCGAACACGCTCTCCCAGCCGGACCGCAATGCCTCGTTCCTGTCCACCCAACTGCAGAGCGCCGGATACTTCCAACTCGACGACGACGAGGCACTGGTCGTGACGATCGACCCGCGCAACGCCCGGTACTTCAACGTGCCGATCACCGATGACTGGACGATCACCGGCAACTACTGGGACGAGCAGACCAGCCTCAACATCGACCAGGCGGTGGCCAACCCGGACGGCACGTACACATTCGTCATCTCGCCCACCGATGCCGCCGTGTGGAACTGGATTTCGACCGGCGGACTCAACCAGGGGACCATCTCGATCCGGTTCCAGGACATCGACTGGACCGTCGAGGACACCCCGACCGTCGCCACCCGGGCGGTCCCGTTGACCGAACTCGCCACGGTGCTACCGGAGACCACGCTGTACGTCACCGAGGCACAGCGAGCTGAACAGATCTCCCAACGCCAATTGGGCTATGCCCGGCGTTGGGCTCCCTACCCCCAGGCCTGAACAACTCAGAAGCCCAACTCCCGCGCGATCAGCATCAGTTGCACTTCTGTTGTGCCCTCGCCGATTTCCAGGATCTTACTGTCCCGGTAATGCCGGGCCACCGTGTATTCGTTCATGAAGCCGTAGCCGCCGTGGATCTGGGTGGCGTCCCGGGCGTTGTCCATCGCCGCCTCGCTGGCAACGAGTTTCGCGATCGCGGCCTGCTTCTTGAACGGCTTGCCCGAGAGCATCAATGCGGCGGCGTCGTAGTAGGCGGTGCGCGCAGCCTGCGCGCGTGCCTCCATCCGAGCGATCTTGAACTGGATGGCCTGATAGGCCCCGATCGGCTGGCCGAACGCCGCCCGTTCGCGGGCGTAGCGGACCGACTCGTCGACGCACCCCTGGGCCGCCCCGACGGCCAGCGCGGCGATGGCGATGCGGCCCTCGTCCAGGATCTGCAGGAAGTTCGCGTACCCGCGGCCACGTTCCCCGAGCAGGTTCTCCGCCGGCACCCGGACATCGTCGAAGCTCAGCGGGTGGGTGTCGGAGGCGTTCCAGCCCACCTTGTCGTAGGCCGGTTCCGCGGTGAAACCGGAGGTGGGTACCGGCACCATGATCGCCGAGATCTCGCGGCGGCCACCGGTGTTGCCGGTCACCGCGGTAACGGTGACCAGTCGGGTGATGTCGGTGCCGGAGTTGGTGATGAACTGCTTGGAGCCGTTGATGATCCAGTGTCCGTCATCGAGGCGGGCGGTGGTCTTGGTGGCACCGGCATCGGTACCGCCACCGGCCTCGGTCAGGCCGAAGGCGCCCAAGGCCTGGCCGCTGGCCAGCAGTGGCAGCCACTCCTGTTTCTGGGCTTCGGTACCGAACCGGTACACCGGCATTGCCCCGAGTGAGACACCGGCTTCCAGCGTGACAGCGACGCTCTGGTCGACCTTGCCCAGTTCCTCCAGTGCCAGGCACAGGGCGAAGTAGTCGCCGCCCATTCCGCCGTACTCCTCTGGGAACGGCAGGCCGAACAGCCCCATCTCCGCCATACCGGCGACGATCTCGTACGGGAAGCTATGGTCGGCGTCGTGTCGGGCCGCCACCGGGGCCACGACTTCGCGGGCGAAGTCGCGCACGGTCTTGGCCAACTGGGAGTACTCGTCGGGAAGCATTCCGGTGCTGAGGAAATCGGTCATGTACTCGGACTTTCTGTGTTGACGATTCGTGCCAGGGTTTGGCCCCGGGTGACCTGATCACCGACGGAGACGAGGAGTTGCACCGTCCCGGCGACCGGGGACCGCAGCGAATGCTCCATCTTCATCGCTTCCACGGCCACCACCACGGTGCCGGCATCGACCCACTGACCGTCGGCCGAACCGATGGCGACCACCGAACCCGGCATCGGACTGATCAACTCCACATCGCCGCTGTGTTCATCGGTGGCGCGCACCGGAGCCTCGCGCACCTCCTCTACCAGCGCGGTGCCGTCGTCTCCGGCCAGCCAGATCTGCTGACCGGCCGATGCCACCGTGTAGGTCCGGCGGACACCGTCGACGGCGACCACCAGTGCAGGGCCGTCCAAATATGCTGTGAGAGAGCATCTTTGGCCGCCCTCAACGATCACGCCGGCCTGCTGCGGCGTTCCGGTGATGTGCACATGGGTGGTTCGTTGTCCGCACCGCAGCCGGATCCCGGTCGGGGCGTGCGCGCCGACCCGCCAGCCGGACGGCAGGTCCCACGCGTCCGCCGCACCGGATGGCCAGCGAAGCAGCCAGCGGTACGCCGCCGCGGCGATGATCGGGTCGTCGCCCGGCTCGCCGGGCTTGAAGTGCAGACGTTCCAGCAGGCCGGTATCCAGAAGGCCCGCAGCGACATCGGTATCGGCGAGCACGAACCTCAGGAAGTCGATGTTGGTGCCCACCCCGAGTACGGCGGTTCCCGCCAGTGCGCGGTCCAGCGCGCCCAGTGCCTCGGCGCGGTCTGCACCATGTGCGATGACCTTGGCGAGCATCGGGTCGTAATCGCTGCCGACGGTCATTCCGGCCCGCAGGCCGGAGTCGACCCGCACCCTGGCGCTGCGGCCCCCTCCCGACGGTGTGGCCGGTTCGATCACCGCCAGCACCGGGCCGCCGGTCGGCAGGAAGCCTTCGGACGGATCCTCGGCGTACACCCGGGCCTCCACGGCGTGCCCACTCATCGTGACCGACTCCTGGCCACACGGCAGCGGCTCCCCGGCGGCGATGCGGACCTGCCACTCCACCAGGTCCCAGCCGGTCACCATCTCGGTCACCGGATGCTCGACCTGCAACCGGGTGTTCATCTCCATGAAGAAGAACTCGTCGGGCCGGTCGGCGGAAACGATGAACTCGACGGTGCCGGCCCCGAGGTAGTCGACGCTGCGGGCGGTGTCGCAGGCCGCGGCACCGATCCTCGCCCGGGTTTCGGCATCCAGCAGTGGCGAGGGCGCCTCCTCAATCACCTTCTGGTGGCGCCGTTGCAGGCTGCACTCCCGCTCACCGAGGTGCAGAACCGAACCGTGACTGTCGACGAGCACCTGAACCTCGATGTGGCGGGGCCGCAGTACGAAACGCTCCAGAAAAAGGGTGTCGTCACCGAACGCCGCGGCGGCCTCGCGCCGCGCACCGGCCAGTGCGCCGGGCAGATCGGCGGGGTCGTCCACCCGTCGCATGCCCTTGCCGCCGCCGCCGGTGGAGGGCTTCACCAGCACCGGATACCCGATGTCACCCGCCGCGCCGATCAGGTCATCGTCGGTCAGGCCGGGTACGGCGACACCGGGCACCACCGGCACCCCGAACGCGGACACCGCCGACTTGGCGGCGATCTTGTCGCCCATGGTGGCGATCGCGGATACCGGCGGCCCGATGAATACCAGACCGGCGCGATTGAGAGCGGCGGCGAAATCGGCGTTCTCCGAAAGGAATCCGTACCCCGGGTGGACGGCCTGGGCGCCGGTGGCCAATGCCGCCCCGATCACCGCCTCGATGTCGAGGTAGCTCTGCCGGGCCGATGGCGGTCCGATACGCACCGCGACATCGGCCTCGGCAACGTGGCGGGCGTTGACGTCGGCGTCGCTGTAGACCGCGACGGACCGTATCCCCATCGAGCGGAGGGTGCGGATCACCCGCACCGCGATCTCGCCGCGGTTGGCCACCAGAACGGTGTCGAACATCATCTGCCTCACATCCGGAAGACGCCATAGGATACGGGTTCCAACGGGGCGTTACCCGCCGCCGAGAGCGCCAGGCCGAGAACGGTTCTGGTGTCAGCCGGGTCGATCACACCGTCGTCCCACAACCGGGCCGTCGCGTAGTAGGGGTTGCCCTGCTCCTCGTACTGGGCGCGGATCGGCGCCTTGAA
>JAUPKM010000185.1 GCA_030837445.1 Actinomycetota bacterium | reverse complement strand
TCGGTCACCTTCTGCCGCATCTCGGCGGTGAGTCCGATCACCGTCCGGCTGCCCAGCGAGGCAGTGATCGCGCCGGACCCGGACTTCCGGTCGATCAGCAGATAGATCGCAGACAGCACCGGGTCGCCCGGCAGCTTGAACCCGATGGTTTGGCGGTCGGAGTGCGCGACGATGCGGTGGCATCGCCAGCCCCTGTGGGACAGTCCGCGGATGAGTTCCCCGCAGATGATCTCGTCCTTCGACTCCCGCAACTCAGACTTGTGCGCGTGATTTGTCATTGCATTGAACAGGCCCATGACGTGTCTTCTCAGCTGCCGAAGCGGGTCTGGATGAAGGTCTTCATCGTGTAGACGACGCTGGCCAGGTGCCGCCGGAGGAGTTCGTGGTCCACCGCCAAGTGCTCGTCGACGTATCGTTCCAACTCGAGCAGCAGGTCGATCTGCGCATACACATAACCCGACGAGATGTCCGCATCGAACGTCACGGTCCCCGGCTCCGGGGATGCGACGAAGCCGCTCTGCACCTCCTGCCGCACCGCTTGGCCAACCTTCGTGAAGTTGGGAACCCGCTGGCCGTAGCCGATGATCGCCGAGGCTCGGTGGCCGATCATCTTTGCCACCGCCGGATCCGGCGTCAGGTGTTCCATCGCAACCGTCACGCGGGCATGGGTCTCTGGTTCCTCGAACCGCAGTTCGTGGTGCGCTGTGGTCACCGTCGAGCCGACATTGGTGGTCGAGGTCGACGACGTCGAGGTAGAGCCGGTGGTCGCCGGTACGGCCCAGGAACCGGCGGTGTTCAAGTCAATGAGCACGAAACCACAGTCGACCATGGCTGTGATGACACCGCCGAGTGTGGCCTCGTCGATGGAGGTGGCGAACTCCGTCTCCTTGTACATGTCCCAACTGCGCCCGACCAGCCCAATGAACTCATCGTCGAGTTCCTGGTCAGTGAGGCCGCTCATCAACGCCTGGGAGGCCGTCGTCGCCACGGATGGCGAATAGGCCGGGGGTGCATCCGAACCGGGGATCTGATGAAGCGCTGTCCAGTCGGGGGCGCCCTCCCACCAGACGAGGGTGGTGTGCGGTATCTGCCCGGACCGGGCGCGCTGGCGCACGGTGTCGAGGGGCTCGGGGCCAACTTGCTGGCCTTGTGGGTCGACCCAATGAACGACCTCGTGGGGCTCGTGCATGCATCCTCCTGGCGTGTGCAGTTCCGCTGATGGTAGCCAGCAAGGCACGAGGTGGCTCGGCAACGACAACCCGAGCGGTGCCCCAGGGGGGTGACCGGCTCGCTGTTGTCGACCGCGCCGCGCCCGGCTTTCTGGTGCGCGGCCCCCCGCGACCGGCGTGCCGCCGGCCGGTGATGTCCTCTGTGCACTCCTCGATCGCCCGACGCCGCCCCGCCTGCGGCGTGTCGCGGCGTGTCGCCGGGGATTCGGAGTTCACGGAGTGCAGAGAGGACACCGTAAGCACCAAAGCCGCCA
The DNA here is from genome assembly GCA_030837445.1 of Actinomycetota bacterium. Classification (GTDB taxonomy): domain Bacteria; phylum Actinomycetota; class Actinomycetes; order S36-B12; family UBA10799; genus JACJWR01. The sequence continues at coordinate 1,917 of JAUPKM010000185.1, read as the reverse complement.
TTCACCACCCGGCACACCGACAAGTGGGCGTTCGCGGCGGTCCACGTCGGACCTGTCGGACTCTTTAGACGGTGTCGCCCAGCGCAACTGCCGCAGTGTTCGACACCGCTGTGGCGTGGACTGGTGCCCACGCAGTCTGGGTGATCTGGCTGGTCCCGTACTTCACTGGTGCGATCGGCGCGATGATCACCGGGTAGATCACGATGGGGCGTCGAACGAGCGGCCTGCGACGTTCGGGTCGGCGCTGCGACCCCCCGGTCTGGCATGCTGACACGACATTCGACTATGGGAGGCGCAATGGACATTCCCGCCGGGGTCAACCTCACGGCCGAGGAGGAGAGCCTGCTCAAGGCGAGTCATCGGGCGATCTCGGCGGACCCGCCCGATATTGATCTGTTAGGTGACCTTGGGCATCGACTTCGCAAGGCGAAGGACAAGTACACGAGCCTGTTTCGGCGGCAGGCCGCCGCGCGCGTACAGGTAGACAAATCGCGCGGCGAGGCCGCTGACTCGAACTTGCGCACGGAGGCCAAGGCGGAGGTGTTTGCTGCGGCTCTGGACGAGGTCGAGTCTGCCATTGACCGGGCGAACAAACGGGAGCAGCGCGCCGAAGCACAGGCGCAGGAGGCACTGGCCGCGGAGCGGATTGCCGCTGCCCGTGCAGTGCACGCCAACCATGGACCCGGCAGCCAGCCGCCAGCGGAGAGCGGGCAGCTGCCGGCCGAGGCGCAGCTCCCGCCGGAGATCCGTGACACCACGGCAGGAGCCCGCCGAGGGGCAATCAGAGCAGCCGGTGAGCACGCTCAGTCCGCGAAGGACCAGCATTCTGGCTGACCGGCCAACTGGCTCGGAACTGCGGCGGACAACCCGACTGCGCCACAATCGGTCTATGGCGTCGGGGACGACCGAGGGTGCAGGCGACCCGGAGGACCGCGTCCTGCTGGTGCTCGACGATCCCGTGCTCGGGCTCGTCCCTTGGATCGCGTTCTCGTTCCTCCCCAACATCACAACCTTCCTGGTAGCGGCGCTTGTCTCGGCCCTGCTGGCCGGGTCAATCGTCGGCCTCTCGGTGGTCCGCGGCGAGCGACCGAAGGCGCTGGAGGTTTCCGACCTCGCGCTGTTCGTACCTATCGTCGTGCTGGCGTTGGTCGGGAACACTGACATCGACGCGTGGTTCGAGGACCACGCCGACCTCGTGTCCAATGGCGGACTGACCGTGTTGGCAGTGGGCTCGCTGGTGTTGTCCAAACCGTTCACCGCTCCCTATACCGAGGCACGCTTCCCGGGGCTGGACGCCGGACTGCAGCACCGGTTGGACGTGGTGGCGACGAGCGCCTGGGCCATCGGACTCGCCGTGGCCACCATCGTCACGGTCTTCGGGGAGTACGAATTGCACAACCCGGATGACCTGTGGACGGGGTGGGTCTTCCAGGTCGTGCCATTAATCCTGGCCTACAACGCATCGTTGTGGTTTGACCGGCGAATCGTCAGACGCGCAGCCGGCGATGTCCGACATGCACCGGGTGGCTGGGACCTGCTGAAGGCCGTCGTGGTGTGGGCCGCTCCGATCGGGGTGCTGGCGATCATGTTTCGCGAGGCGCCTACCTGGATCGGCGTCGGTCTGATCGCCCTGGGGATCTCGCTGTTTCTGCTCGCGGCCTCGTTCGCGCGCCGACGTCGTGCCGTGAACGACAACCCGTGGATTGCGGAGTGGGACCTGGAGACGGACGAGTTCTGATCGAGATGGCAATCGGCCCGCCCACTGGCCTCACCGTCAGCCGGAGCGATTCGAGTCGGGGCAGTCAGCTTCAGCCGACAGCAATCGTGATTGCCGCAAATTGCACCAGGAAGGCCGCAACGGTGAAGCTATGGAAGATCTCGTGGTAGCCGAACCAGTCCGGATTCGGGTCTGGCTTC
>JAUPKM010000184.1 GCA_030837445.1 Actinomycetota bacterium | reverse complement strand
GGCAGTGAATTGGGCGATCGCGCCACGCTGGTGCAGTTCTCCAGCGCCTTCTGCGCTCCCTGCCGAGCCACCCGAGTGTTACTGGCCGATGTCGCCGATACCGTGCCTGGGGTGACGCACGCCGAACTGGATGCCGAGGCCAACCTCGACCTGGTCCGGGAACTCAACATCACCCGCACCCCGACCGTGTTGGTGCTGGACGCCGACGGCCGGGTGCGCAACCGCGCCGTCGGGTTGCCTCGACGAACCGATTTGCTGGATGCGCTCGGCGCAGTCGTCTCCTGACCGGGCGCATCCCCATGCCTGACCACGAGTCTGGCTATACTCCTGCGGCATGAGCGTGCTCCTCGTCAGCGACCGGGTCACCGACCTGTGCCGCGTGATGTCCAGCGGTTGTCGGCGCTGACCCAAACCGACCTGCACCTTCCCCCCCCGCTAGGAGACCCCTGTAATGCAAATTGACCCTCGCGGTCCCCGCTTCGGCGCGGCCATCACCACCCTTGTATTTGCCGCCGCTCTGCTGTTGGGTCCGACCAACGGACTGGTGCTGGTGGCCCTGCAGGCGCTCGTGTTCGCCTGCGGGGCGATCCTCGGCCTGCGATTTGCCCCCTACGGTGCGCTCTATCGCATCGCAATCCGGCCCCGGCTTGGCCCGCCGTCGGAGTTGGAGGACGAACGGCCGCCGCGGTTCGCCCAAGCTGTCGGGTTGGTCTTCGCCGTGGTGGCTCTGCTCGCCGGGCTGGTCGGTCTCGATCCGATCTTCTACGCGGCTGTCGGAATGGCGTTGGCCGCGGCTTTCCTGAACGCGGCCTTCAATTTCTGCCTCGGCTGCGAGATGTACCTGCGCATCAGCAAACTGCAACGGTCCAGCTCCCGGGTGACGCCAGCCGAGGATCAGGTACCCGTCGCCTGAGCGACGAATCGAGATGCGCGACCTGGTGGTGAAGTTGATGTCCGGGCCCGAGGTTCCGGAACGGGCATCGCAGGCCTTTTCGGTGGCGGCAACGGCGCTGGCCGCAGGGGGCACGGTCTCGCTGTGGCTGGCTGGCGACGCCGTCAGGTTGGCCCAGCCGGGCGAGGCCGAGGCGGTCACGTTGGCGCACGCAACGCCACTCGCCGAGCTGCGAGACGCGGTACTCCTCGACGGCCAGCTGACCGTCTGTACTCAGTGCGCCCGCCGGCGCGACCTGACTGCGGAGGATTTCCTCCCCGGCGTTCGGGTCGCGGGTTCGGCCACATTCGTGGCCGAGGTGCTCGCTCCGGACTCACAGGCGCTCAGCTACTGAATCAACGCTAGGATGACCCCGTGACCGAGATCTTCTTTTCCACGTTGTTGGTGTTGGTGAGCCTAGTGATCGTCTGGTTCGCCGGGTATGTGGTCTATCGCCTCTATAAGGGCTGAGCCATGGGTGAAGGCGACGGAACGGCCGACGGGGCCGCCAGCACGCTGCCGGCGGAGCTCGCGCATCTCTCCTGGCTGCTCGGTACCTGGTCCGGTCTGGGTTTGGGTCAATATCCCACCATTGACGACTTCCGATTCAGTCAGGAAGTCACGTTTCGCACCGACGGTAGACCTTTCATCGGCTACAGCAGCAGGTCGTGGATCCTCGACGACGAGGGGCAGCGAATCCGGCCCGCGGGTACGGAAACCGGATTCCTGCGCGCACTACCGGACAACGAGGTGGAACTGCTGCTGAGCCATCCGACCGGGTTCGCCGAGTTGTGGTTCGGCAAGGTGACCGTGACCGACATCCAGGACGCCCGCATTGTCGGGGCCCGGATGGAGTTGCAGACCGACGGCATCATGCGGTCCCCGAAGGCGAAGGAGGTCAACGCTGGCAGTCGGCTGTACGGACTGGTCAACCATGAATTGCTGTGGACCTACGACATGGCCGCGGTCGGCCAGCCATTGACCAACCACCTGTCGGCTCGGCTGGTGCCGGGTCACCTCTCGGCCGGGGCATGACGGAGGCGCCCGACGCCACCCTGCGTGCCGGCGGCTACCGGATCACGGCACAACGCCAACTCGTGTTGCAGGCGGTGGTCGACCTGCGCCACGCCACCCCCGAGCAGATCCTGAGCCATGTGCACCGACAGGCTCCCGGTGTCAATCTGTCTACCGTGTACCGGGTTCTCACCGTGCTTGAGGACGTCGGCCTGGTGCGGCACGCCCACATCAGTACCGGTTCCCCGACCTATCACGCCACCGAAGAGGCGCCACATATCCATCTGGTCTGCCGGGACTGTGCGCGGGTGCAAAGCGTGCCCACCTCGATCGCGGCGGCGCTCGTCACTGAAATAGATGAGGGAACCGGGTTCCTGGCCGATATCGGCCACGCCGCCATCCACGGTCGCTGCCGGGAGTGCCGGTCCACAACGAAGCCGGGAGCTGAGGGTAGTGACTGAGCCTGACGATGAAAGTCTTGGCGCGAACGGCTATCGCTCGCCGGCGATGGCTCTGCCCGGTGCCGTTCCGGCCCCGCCTGCCGATCCCGACCAAGGCGTTCCCTGGCACTATGGCGATCCGCACGCGGAACAACGACGGCTGGTGGCGGGTCAGGCCAGGGTCGATCAATCGCACCTGGCGGTGCTGGAGGTCACCGGCTCGGACCGGCTCAGTTGGCTCAACTCGTTGCTGACGGCCAAGGTGGACCAGCTCGCCCCCGGCGGGAGCGCCGCGGCGCTGGTGCTGGACCCCAACGGTCACGTGGAACACGAACTTCATCTGGTCGAGCATGGCCACCGGACGCTGCTGATCGTCGAGCCGGACAGGTCGGCAGCGTTGCTGACCTATCTCGACCGGATGCGGTTCATGCTCGACGTCGCGGTCCGGGAGGTAACCGCCGACCTGGCGGTGCTTTGGTCACCCACCGGCGCCGTCGGTGACAGCGTTCCGGCCTGGGTGGTACCGGCCGAGTTCGCGGGCCGGGGCATGACTGAGTCCGGTTCCGACCGTGGCGGCGACGCCGCCAAGTATGTTCGCGATCGACCTGGCGTACTTGTTGGGGCGCAACTCCTGATCCCCCGACAGGAACTGCTGGCGCAGCTCACCGCCGCGGGACCGCCCGCCGGGTCCTGGGCCCTTGCCGCCTTGCGAGTGGCCGCCGCAGTCCCGCGGATCGGGCAGGAGACTGATCACCGCAGCATCCCGCACGAGCTCGGCTGGATCGGCCCGGCCGTGCATCTGGCGAAGGGGTGCTATCGGGGACAGGAGACCATCGCCCGAGTGCACAACATGGGTCGCCCGCCCCGACGGCTTGTGCTACTCCACCTGGACGGCTCGGTCGGGATCTTGCCCGCCCACGGCGACCCGGTTCGTAACGGTGACAAGGTGGTCGGCTGGATCGGCACCGCCGCCTGGCACTACGAGTCGGGTCCGATCGCCACCGCCGTGATCAAACGGGCAACTCCGGCGGACGTGGATCTCACAGTGGCGTCCGCCGATGGCCTGGTGGCCGCGACCCAGCAGCTCGTGGTTGAACCGTGAGGGGCCTGGTCCAGCGGGTGTCGGGGGCACAGGTATCCGTGGCGGGTGAGGTCATCGGCGCGATTCGGGGGCCAGGACTGCTGCTGCTGGTTGGAGTGACGCACTCCGATACGGAGGTTGAAGCGCGGAAACTCGCGGACAAGGTGTACCGACTGCGGATCTTCGACGATGCGGGCCGAGGGGCCGAGGTGAGCGCCGCCGACCTGGCACTGCCGGTCTTGGTCGTCAGCCAATTCACGCTCTACGGATCGACCGACAAGGGCCGCCGGCCCACCTGGGAGGCGGCCGCACCCGGATCGGTCGCCGAGCCCTTGGTCACCGCCGTTGTCGAGCGGTTACGAGTCCTCGGCGCGCAGGTCGCCACCGGCAGCTTCGGGGCGGACATGGCGGTTCAACTCGTCAACGACGGTCCGATCACGTTGTTGATCGAGGTCTAACCGGCGCTGCGCCCGGTTGACAATTCCGCTTCTTCTGCTAAGCGGTGCGCCGGAAGCCTAGATTGTGCCCGTGATGAGATTTCTGCGCAACATTCGAGTCGGGGTTCGGCTGGGCGTAGCGTTTGGGTTGCTGATCGTGCTGTTGCTCGTTCTCGTAGCCGTGGGCTTCACCAACGCGGCCTCCAGCCAGCGGGTCGCGGAGCAACTGATCACCGATCTCGACACAACCCGCGATGTGGATGAGGTGAAATTCCACGCCTCCGAATTCAATGGCGCGCAGACCGCCTACGTATTTGATGCCTCCCTCGGGAAGCCAGGCGCCGCGACCGAGGCAAACGCCAACCGGAAGGCCTTTCTGACGGCGGTCGACAACTTCCAAGGGCACATGGCCGCGCTGGCGGCAGACAGTCTCAACGCTGAGCAGGCCGCACAACTCCAGACTATTCGCACCTCCTTTGACCAGTTCATGGCCACCGATCAGCAGATCGTGGAACTTCTCACCACCAACACGCCGGAATCCAGAGCACAAGCGTATGCCTTGACGTTGGGTCAGGAGGTCCAGAACTTCGACAAGATCGCCAACGCTGGCGAGGCGCTGGCCGTATCCGTGGCGGAAGCCGCAGATCAGTCCGAGGTGGAAGCCCACGCGGCCTCCAACAGGGCCCGCCTACTGCTGATCGTGATCGGCCTGGTGGCACTCGCCCTCGCCCTCGTGATGGTGATCGTGATCACTCGGTCGATTACCGTCCCGATGCGCCAGATCGTCGAAGTACTGCGCTCATTGGCGGCCGGCGACCTGACGCAGCGAGTGCCCGATCCGACCCGGGACGAAGTGGGCCAGATGGGTACCGCGTTGAACGAGACGATGGGAACCCTCACCACCACGATCCATTCGATCACCGACGGCTCCGGCACGCTGTCCGCCTCCTCAGAGGAACTGCTGGCTGTCAGCCAGGAGATGGGGGCCACCGCGGAGGAGACGGCCACCCAGGCGGAGTCCGTGTCGGCTGCCGCTGAGCAGGTGTCCCAGAGCCTGCAGTCGGTGTCGGCGGGCGCCGAGGAGTTGGCGACCAGCATCCGGGAAATCGCGGGCAACACCAACGAGGCGGCAACGGTCGGTCACCACGCTCGGCAACTGGCGCAGGACACTCGGGCGACGGTTGCCGAGCTCGGCACCAGTTCGGCCGAGATCGGCGATGTCACCAAGGTCATCACGTCGATCGCCCAGCAGACGAACCTGCTGGCCTTGAACGCGACCATCGAAGCGGCTCGCGCGGGCGAAGCCGGTAAGGGCTTCGCGGTCGTCGCCAACGAGGTGAAGGACCTGGCCCGGCTGACAGTACGCTCAAGTGAGGACATCGCGTCGAAGCTGTCCAGCATCCAGAACAACTCCGCCGATGCGGTGACCGCCATCGGCCGCATCACCGAGGTGCTCGACCAGATCAACGAGTTGCAGACCACAGTGGCGGCGTCCGTGGACGAGCAGGCAGCCACCACCCGCGAGATCACCCGCAGCCTCAGCGAGGCTGCCACCGGCTCCACCGATATCGCACGGAACATCGTCGGTGTTGCCGATGCGGCTCAGGGCACGTCGAATGGAGCGTCGGCGACCCAGCAGTCCGCCGACCAGCTGTCCAGACTCGCGGGCGAACTGCTTGAACTCGTGCAGCAGTTCCGGTTGCCCGAGTCGGCTGGGTCCGCGCTACCTGCCGCGGCTCGCTCCGGCGTTCGTTGACCGACATGAACGAGGACGATGAACTCGTCCAGGCCTTCCTGGAGGAGAGCACCGAGAATCTCGACCAGCTCGACCTGGACCTCGTCGAGTTGGAGTCACGCCCCAGCGACCCTGACCTGCTGGCCCGGATCTTCCGGACGATGCACACGATCAAGGGCACCTGCGGCTTCCTGGGATTCGGCCACCTGGAGGAGCTGTCCCACGCAGGTGAAGACCTGCTCGGCGCCCTACGTTCCGGCGATCTCCGCCTCGACGCGGGCATCACCACGTCTCTGCTGGGGCTGGTCGACGCGGTCCGCGGGGCGCTCGCCACCGTAGCCGCCACCGGCGGGGAGTCCACCGCGGACTATCGGGACGTCATCGCGGACCTCAAAGGCCACCTGGGACCCGCGGCGGTGGATCACGCCGACTCCGGCCCGCCTCAGTCAACTCAACCACCGGCTCCGCCCACCCCTGCGCCGGCGGCCCCACTTCCAACTGCGCCGGCGGCGTCCACACCCGCCGCGCCCACACCAGCGGCACCCACGCCCACACCCGCCGCGCCCATACCCGCCGCACCCTCACCCGCGCCGGCACCCGCCTCGACCCCACCCACGCCGGCCACAGGTCGCCCGGCGACGATGCCCGCCGCCGAATCCGCCTCGACTCCGGTCGCGCGCGATTCGAACCCGGTGGAGGAAGCGTCTGTCCGGGTTGACGTGACCGTGTTGGACAAACTTCAGGAACTGGTCGGGGAACTGACGCTCGCGCGGATGCGGCTGGGCGCCTTCATCCCCGATGACGGCCCGATGACCCCGTCCTTCCACCGGCTCACCCTCATCACCCGGGAACTGCAGGACAGTGTGATGGAGGCCCGCCTTCAACCCATCGGTGCGGTAATCGGGCGGATGCGGCGAGTCGTGCGGGACCTCGCCACGGCCGAGGGCAAGCAGGTCAGAGTCGAGATCGAGGGTGAGGATGTTGCCGTCGACAAGGCCATCAACGAGGTGCTCCGCGACCCGCTGACGCACCTGGTTCGAAATGCGATCGACCACGGGATCGAGTCCGCGGAGGATCGGATACGGGCCGGGAAGCCGGCCCAGGCCACCCTGCGAATCCAGGCCTCGTTGGTCGGTGGCGGGGTACGAATCGATATCTCCGACGACGGCCGCGGCGTTGATCGCGCGGGTTTGGTGACGAAGGCGGTGGCGACCGGTGAGCTGACCCAGGCGCAAGCCGCCGCCATCTCCGACGAGGACGCCCTCGCCCTGATCTTCCGGCCGGGCCTGTCCACTGCCGAGCAGGTTACGACGATCTCCGGCCGCGGCGTCGGCATGGACGTGGTGCGGTCGAATCTGGAGCACATCGGCGGTAGCGTCGGCGTCCGGTCCGTGCCGGGGGAAGGTTCCCGGTTTCGAATCAACGTTCCGCTGACTTTGGCCATCATCCCCGCCGTGGTGGTGACCTGCGGGCCCGGCCGCTACACGATTCCGCAAGTCGATGTGCAAGCCGTCGTCCGCGTCGAAAGCGACGCCCTTCACGATCAAGTCGAACCCATCGGGGATGCTCTCTTCCTGCGACGCAATGACCACCTGCTCCCACTGGTCAGCCTCGCCGATCACCTCGGGATCGCCGCCGGCACCGCCGACGACGGCCTATCGATTGTGATCGTCTCCAGACTTGATCGCACCTATGGCCTGATTGTCGACACGGTGGGCGACAACGTCGAGGCAGTGGTCAAGCCACTGCCCCGTGCGCTGCGCGGAATCCCGCAATACGTCGGCGCCACCGTCCTCAGTGACGGTCAACCCTCCCTGATCCTGGACGTCCTCTCACCGGCGACGTCCGCCGGGGTGATCCAGCATCACACCGAGGAGTCGGACCGGGCACCCGACGGCACTGCGCCCGACGCGAGCACCAAACTCCTCCTCGTTCGCGGTGACGACAACGCGCGACTCGCGCTGCCACTCACCCGGGTGCGGCGGCTGGAGCGAATCCGGTCACAGGACATCGAGCACAGCGCCGGGATGACGGTGATCCAATACCGAGGGGGGATGCTGCCGTTGGTCCGGGTGTCGGACCAACTCCCGGCCGAGGCACACCCCAACCACCAGCAGACGGCTGCCGAAACCGGCCCCGCGGGCTCGCCCGCCGCGGCCGAGGACACCGTCGACACCGCGGTCTGCGCCACCAGCAGCGGCACAGTCGGCTTCCTGGTGTCGTCGATCAACGACATCACCCTCGCCGGTATCGCCCTACCCGAGGTAGTCCCTCGACCGGGGATCTCCGGTCGCCTCATCGTCGACGAGCACGTCACCTTGGTGCTTGACGTCGACGCCCTGGCGAAGCTCGGCTTACCTCGGGGGGGCACATGAACAGCAAGTCGTCGAGCGAACTCGTAGCGACCTTCCGGATCGCGTCAATGCTGCTCGGCACAGATGTCGCCAGGGTCCAGGAGGTCGTTCGCGATCAACTGCTCGAGCCCGTGCCGCAGGCGCCCGAGGCCATTGCGGGCCTGCTCAACTTGCGCGGTCAGATCCTGGCCGTGACCGATCTGCGGACCAGACTCGGTCTCCCCCCACTCCAGTCGGCGCCGGGGCACGACACGGTCTCGCAGTCGGGTGCCGCCCACTTCATCATTCGCACCGGCGCAGAGTCTGAGAGTCTGCTGGTCGATCTGGAGGGAGAGGTCCTCTCTCTCGCCGATTTCCAGCGCGAGGAGATTCCGGATACGGTCCCCGCGGGGATCCGACCGTACGTGTCCGAGGTCTACCAACTCGACCATGAACTGCTGCTCGTGCTAGACATCGATAAGGTTCTCGACGCCGGGGACACGGAGGAGGCCGAGCCACGTGCAGGCATTGGTCATTGACGACTCGCGGGCGATGAGGCTGATTCTGCGCCGGATGCTGACCGAGTTGGGGATGGACGTCCATGAGGCGAACGACGGCCTCGACGGGCTCGCCAAACTCACGGACGGCTTGCTGCCCAGCCTGATCCTGGTCGACTGGCATATGCCGCAGATGGAGGGCATCGACTTCCTTGCCGCAGTTCGCAAACCGCCATTCGACTTCTCCGGCCGCGTCGTGATGGTCACCACCGAAACCGAGGCCACCCAAATCGCGCGGGCGCTCGATCTCGGTGCCGATGAGTATGTGATGAAGCCGTTCACGAAAGAGGCCCTGACGGGCAAGCTGGCGCTGCTGGGTCTGGGCTCCTGACGTGGCCGCGGGGGAGGTGGATTCCGACTCGATCCGGGTGATGGTGGTCGACGATTCCGCCGTTGCGCGGCAGGCCGTCGTCGCCGCGCTCAACCGGGCCGACGGGCTCGTGCCTGTCGGCATCGCCGCCAACGGGCGGGTGGCTCTGGACCGACTGGACCTGATGCAACCCGATGTGATGGTGCTGGACTTGGAGATGCCCGAACTGGACGGGATCGCCACCCTGCGGGAACTGCGCAGGAGTCACCCTGACCTGCCGGTCGTGGTGTTCAGCAATCTGACATCCCGCGGCGCCGCAGCAACCCTGGAGGCGCTTGCGGCCGGAGCCTCCGCTTTCGCGCTCAAGCCCACCACCATCGGGGCTGGCGCCAATTCCCTCAATACCGACCTGATTCCACTGGTCGTCGCGCTCGGCCGTCGGTCGAGTGCGATGCCGCAACCTGTCCAACCGACCAGCCACCCACTGCCTCGGGTGCGCCGAGCCGGGCCCGCTTCCGCAGTGGTGATCGGGGTGTCCACCGGCGGACCGGCCGCGTTGACAACCCTGATCGGGGCGCTGCCTGGTGACCTGCGAGCCCCTGTCCTGATCGTTCAGCACATGCCGCCGGTGTTCACGCGACTGCTGGCCGAGCGGTTGAATGGGCAGGCCGCCGTCTCCGTCACCGAGGCCACGGCAGGTGAGCGGGTCCGCCCAGGTCACGTGTACATCGCGCCCGGCGGACACCACCTGCAGCTGGTGCGTAACGGCCAGACTGTCGAGCTGGCCCTTGACGACGGTCCGCCGGAGAACTCCTGCCGTCCTGCCGCAGATGTGCTGTTCCGCTCCGCCGCCGCCGCCTACGGCTCGGACCTGCTCGGGATTGTGCTCACCGGTATGGGTAGCGACGGCACCCACGGTGCCGAAGCGATCCACAACGCCGGCGGTTCGGTCATCGTGCAGGAGCCGACCAGTGCCGTGATCGGGTCGATGCCGTCGGCTGTCATCTCCGCCGGCCTGTCAGACGCGGAAGTCCCGATTGAGCTGATGGCGGCGGAGATCGCCGCCCGTACCGGGGTCGGTCGGCCATGACCCTCACCCAGACCGACTATCAATACGTCCGCGAGCTGCTGCTCGAGGCCAGCGCCATCTCACTGGACAGCGACAAGGAGTACCTGGTGCGGGCTCGGTTGACGCCGATGATGCACCAGCAGGGGTTGACGACGCTGTCGGAGTTGATCGCGCTGGTCCGGGCTGGGTCTCCGAAGCTTCGGATGGAGGTAGTGGAGGCGATGACTACCAACGAGACCTCGTTCTTCCGCGATGTCCGGCCCTTCGACGCCCTCCGCCGCGACGTCGTGCCGGAGCTCCTGGAAACCGGGTCGCGCCAACTCCGATTCTGGTCGGCGGCGGCGGCGACCGGCCAGGAGGCCTACAGCTTGGCGATTCTGATGCGCGACCACTTCCCGCTGGAACCGACCCCCGTCACCCTGGCCACGGATATCTCGACCGCGGCGCTGGCGCAGGGTAGGCAGGGCTACTACTCCCAGCAGGAGGTGAACCGCGGACTACCGATCCAATCGTTGGTGCGGCATTTCGAGCAGATCGGGCGCGGCTGGCAGGTGGGTGAGGAGCTGCGCCGGCAGGTTCAATGGCGGCAGTTGAACTTGGCCGCACCATGGCCGCCGCTCCCGCCGATGGACCTCATCCTGCTCCGAAATGTGCTGATCTACTTCGAACCCGAGATGCGCGCGGACATCTTGCTGCGCGCGAGCAGGGTGCTTCGGCCGGGCGGTTTCCTGCTGCTGGGGACCACGGAATCCTCCGTCTGGCCGAACCCAGACCTGGAACGGGTGACGATCGATCGGACACTGTTCTTTCGCAAGTCGACTGCCGGGAGGCCAGGGTGACCGCAACCTACGACGACGACGTGGCAGAGACCGTGCTGTCGGTCTGGGAAACCCTGTTCGACTTCCCGTTGAACCGACTTGGCGGCGATCCCTCGGCGCCGCCCGACCGCGGGGTCACGGCCTTGGTGCAGCTCGAGGGGGCGTGGCAGGGCGCCGTCATGCTGCAGTGCTCAACGACTCTCGCCGAGGAGCTGACTGCGCTGATGTTCAATACGGACGCCACCCCCATCGACGAGGACGTCCGTGACGCGCTGGGCGAACTTGCCAACATGGTGGCGGGCAACATCAAGACGGTGCTGACTCAACCCAGCAACCTCGGACTGCCGGTGGTGGCGTTCGGCAACGACTACGAGGTTCGGATCCTCGGCGCCGAGGCCGTGTCCCGAGTCTGCTTCGACTGCGAGTTCGGACGACTGCGGGTGAGCCTGATGCGGCGGACAGATCCGGAAGCACCCGCGAAATGACCGCCAACGGCGACTTGCCGGCGCGGGCCACCATCCTGATCGTGGACGACTCCCGAACCATCCGACAGATCCTCAAGCGGGTGCTGGTGGGGGACGGTTACCGTGTCACCGAAGCGGCCGACGGCAGTCTCGGACTGGCGGCGATCCGAAGCGATCGCCCGGATCTTGTCCTGCTCGACGTCGACATGCCGGTGATGGACGGCCTCACGACCATCCGCGCGATGCGGGCCGACCCGGAAATGTCAACGCTGCCGGTGCTGTTCCTGACCGCGAGGACTTCCGGTACGGAGGTCGCCGAGGGCCTCGGCCTGGGTGCGCAGGACTACCTCCGTAAGCCCTGCGAACCGTCGGAGTTGCTGGCCCGAGTCGCCACCACCCTGCAACGCAGTCGGCAGGAGGAGGAGCTTCGTCGCCGTACCCAGGCCCTCGACGACCTGAGCACCACCGATCCGCTGACATCGCTGGGCAACCGGCGACGGTTCGATCTGCGCGCCCGCGAACTCGCCGAACGCGGCGACGCCGATCAGCTGGTCGGCGTCATCATGGTCGATATCGACCACTTCAAGGCGGTCAATGACAACGAGGGCCACTCGGTGGGCGACACAGTGCTGACCGTGGTCGCCAGCCGGATGGCCGCGGTTGTGGATGGCCGGACCACGTTGGTCCGTTGGGGGGGTGAGGAGTTTCTCGCTCTGCTGCCACGCGCAGAGCCGGAGACCCTCCGACTCATTGCCGAACGACTGCGGGCCGTGATCGCAAACTCGCCGCTGGCGGTCGGCGTGGACCACACCGTCACCGTGACGATCAGCCTCGGCTGTGCCATCGGCCCATTGGATCAACTTCCGTCGGTGATCCGGTCAGCCGACTCGGCGTTGTACGACGCGAAGGCGCGCGGGCGAAACCGGGTGGAGTGCGCCTGAACCACGCTGGTTGCGGGGCCTTGCTGCGCTGCCCTCCTGCACCGGAGGACTGCTGCGGGGCTCAGTCCTTGTTAAGTGCAGACAGCTCCCGCAACAGGCTCGCAGCATCCACCGGCAGGCGACGTTTCGGCGGTTCGTTGACTGGCCTGGTGGGGACCGGGGCTGGCAGCACCACTAGGCCGACCTCGCACAGCCCATTGAGAATCTGTGCGATCTCGTACAGGCTCAGTCCACAGTGATCGGCCAGCGTCTCCAGATCACGCATCCCGTCGACTTTCGTGAGCACCGCCCAGTCATAGGGACCGAGCAGCAGATTCGCGCGCGGAGCGGCCAACATTGACAGTTGCGGGACGCCATGGGGACCACCGATCCGCATCACGATCCCCTCCCAGGCCTCGCGCCGATGTTCGGCCTCTGCCAGCGCGTCCGACACCATCAGTGGCTCGGTCAGGGCCGCCGGCGGCTGATCGTCGGGGAAGCCAGCCGTCCCGATCAGGTCCCACCCGAGCAGATCGGAAACTTGGTCGATCGCCTGTACCCGAACGAACCTGTCCACTTCGGAGGCGTCGACCGCACCGTTATGCACCAGCAGTTCGCCCACCGGGCCCGCATGCGGATCGGCCGCCTGAGCCCGCAGCACCCGGTCCAAGGCCTCGGGGCGGAGCAGGCCGGCGGACAACAGCCGCAGCCCAAGTCGGGGACGCGGTCCAGGTACCGCCGTGGCGGCCAACATGCCGGACGCGAACCAGAGACTGGCGACATCACCAGTGCTGGAGGTCATTTCCACCCGGCCGGTGAACCCCTCCGCCGCCCGGGCCACCAACACATCGCGCGCCCGCTGCTGCCCGGGCGTGAAGGTGCCCAACGGCCGGTTCGGCGGTGGCACGTTCATGATGCACTCACAACTAGAGGCTCCCAACTGACCACTAGGG
>JAUPKM010000183.1 GCA_030837445.1 Actinomycetota bacterium | reverse complement strand
TGCCGGCGACGAGCATGGTGACGCGGGTACCGGCGGACAGCATCGACGCGGACAGGGCACGTGTGTAGTGGTGGCCGTCCCAGGTCAGCCCGGGAACAGCTGCGCCGACGATGTCGTCGAGCGCTGGGCGTGGCGGAAGGGTGGCCGCCTGCGGGTAGCGTTTGCGGACCCGCTCGGCCAGCGTTTGCACCGCCAGAATCGACGTTCCACCGCCGCGCAGGACCCGAGCAATCGTGACGCTCGGCGGCAGGCCGCGACGGTAGAACTCGCCGCGAGTGGACGCATCCGAGTCCGCGCTGACACTGGCCGCAAGACGCACCAACCTGCCCGCGCTGACGCCGGTGTCCAGGGCAGCTGGGGTGACCAGCGCGGTGGAGTCGCTGGCGCTGACGAGGCCGTCACCGACAGCAGTCGCGGCATCGACGGCGGCACCGAGATCCCGGATAACGCGCTGGTTGACCGGTTGGGCGCCGTCGGAGGTCAACGCCAGCAGCATCGGGGATCGGAACGCTGACTCGGCGCGGTCCAAGGTGAGGCTGGCGTCGTCCAGCAACGCATCCTGTGCTTCGACGACGGCGCGCACAAGCGGGACGGTGACGGCATAGCGTTCGCTGGCCTCGAGTAGTTGGGACCCGTGATGGGCCACCAGGTAGGCGACCACTTCGTGGAGCGTGGCAATGCCCTCGGCGGCGACCAGGCAGGCCTGCACCTCGGTGGCTACTTCGGCAAACGCGGATACTTTCGTCGCCCAGAAACGTCGCAACTGCTCGATCGCCGGGGTGGCCCGCTCCGGGTCAAGGTTCGCGCTGTGGGCCAGTTCGCGTAGAGGGGTCCAGTCGGCGTCGGCGGCCAAGGCTCGGGCAAGGGCGACGGCGTCGCGGTTGGAGGCGTTGCCGCGCGGGATCAGCCGGGTGTTGAGGTGTTCCACGGATCGCCCGTATGCGGGGCCGTCTTCAACCCAGGTGCCGGAGCGCAGCAAGTCGGTCCACTGTTTGCGGCGGCGCTGCAGCTCTTGGCGGGTGCGCTGGCCGAGGCCGACCTGCTGGTTGATAGCCATCGCGTCGAGGCTGATGATGTCGGCTACCGTTTCGCACCGGAGCCGGCGCGCAGCCGACAGTGCGTGCGGGGTTAGCCCGGCGTCGGCCAATGGGGTCGATTCGGTGACGCTGGCCGCGGCCCGTTCCCTGTCCTCGTCGGTGACCTCGGTGCCCTCCACGGTGGTGACCGGCGCAGCGAAGATCTGACCCCACGCGTTCGCCATTTCATCGATATCGCCGAACCGGTCGGTGGCGCGCCGAGCAAGGGCCCGCCGGAAGAAGTCCGCCATGGCGTCGCCGGTGGGGTCGTCGAACAGGTCCGCGGTGACGTTGACCTCCTCGTGGATCAGTTCCGGCGCGGATTGCCCATCCCCCCACGAGGGGATGTGACCACATGCCATCTCAAACAGGGTGACGGCCACCGCGAAACGTTCCGCGGCGCTGTCGTAACTGGGACGCTTGAACTTCGGTCCAAGAAAAGGATCGAGATAGGGCTGGGTACCAGAGCGGATGTTCGTCATCTTCTCCCGCGCCAGCGAGAAGTCGAAAATCGTCAGCCGCGGCTTCTTCGCGCTGTCGGGGCGGACCGCGAAGTTGTCCGGTTTGATGTCGCGGTGGTGGACTCCGTACTCGTCGAGGTACCGCAGAATCTCGAACATGTCCGCGCCGTAGTTGGCCATGTTTTCCAACGTCAGCCGACCGTCGCTGCGGATGCGTTGACCGATGGTCGGGCCGCCGGCGTATTCCAGCAGCACGCAGGTGCGCCCGTGCATCATGAACGGGCCTTGGATCACTTTGATGATCAGTGGATGGTCGAGGGAGTCGAGTACCTCGGCTTCGTCGATGAGCCGTTGGGCTTTCGACTCATCGATGGCGACCTTTAGCACGTATTCGGGGTCGCCCTTGATACCGTGGCTCACTTTCAGAGCCAGGCCGGTTGAGCCGGATCCGAGTCGTTCATCGACGAGCCACTCGCCATCCAGAACGGACTCGGTAGTGGCGTCCAGCGGGTCGAGTATCGGCTCGGGCTCGGGATCCTGTCCGACCTGCAGGCGTTCGGCGTCGCTGAGGAAGTCCAGGAAGTCCTCGATGGTTGCCAGCCGCTCGGACACCGACGGGGTGGTTGCCATCTTCACCAACTCGACCAGGTCATCGGGCAGGGCGTCGGCGTCGGTGGTCACATCCAGGCCGCCCGTATCCAACCGGGTAGCGAGCTCGGCGAAGTTCGGCGCCGGTGGTTCGCCGGTGAGAATCAAGTAGGCCAACGAGCCCAGTCCGTACACGTCCATCGCCGTGCCGTCGGGGTGGGAGACGCTGTGGGCTTCCGGGGCCAGGTAGATCCAGTGGGATTGGTCGGCCAGGTCCGGAACGTTGGTGACACCGACGAGTGCCGTGTCTGCGGTACCGTCTTCATCGCCTGTGGCGGTGCCGGTCTGCCAGTCGCGGATCGTTACGGAGCCGGCGCCGGCTCCGTTGGTCGCGGTTCCGGGGGTGAGTCGGACGGCGGTGGGTCCCAGACCACGGTGGTGTATTCCGTTGCGGTGGGCGTAGTTGAGGGTTTCGGCGATGGCGCGGATCAGCCGGAGCCGGTCGGTGAGGGTGAGCCGGTCGGCGGCGGTGGCCAGCCATTCGTCCAGTGGTTGCGCGTCGGGTTCCAGTGGGAACACGATCGCCGGCGGGTTCTCTCCGTCGTCGATGAATTCTTGGGCGCTGGTGATGCCGTGATGGTGCAGGCTGTTGGTGAGCAGGTATTCGCGGCGGGCGGCCCGGGTGATGCGTTGCCGGTCAGACTTGGACGCACCGAGCGGGTATTCGAACAGTCGGATCCGGCAGCGGTGATTGCGCAGGCTCGGATGTGACACGGCATAGTCCGACCAGCCGACGCCGGTGTCGATCGGGTCTGCGTCATCCAGGCGATACAGGCCGATGGTGCGGACCTTTGGTCGGCGGTGCATTCCGATCACGTCGAACAGTCGTAACGCCAGATGGAAGCTTTGCCCGTCGACTGCTCGGTTGTCAGCGGCCCCGCCGCTGATGATGTCGCTGATTGGTGGGAGCCCGCCGACGTGGTAACCGTCGAGTGCGTAGATGCGGGTGTTCGCGGGCGGCACCAAGCCCACCTTCGAATCGCGACCGTGCAACACCACCAATGGCTGCACGAACGGTGGCCGCACTGACCCGTGGCCTCGGCGAACCTCATGGTCGAGTAGCCCTTTGAGCCGTTTCGCTTTGTGGTCGGTGGCGCTCAGCGGGTTGCGTTCCTCACGCCGTCGACCACCGCCAGTGGTGACCGTCCAATACTGCTGATTGCCGGTGATCTGTCCGTGCCAACCCTTGAACTCGATCAGGAACAGTCCGCTGCGGGACAGCAGGATCGCATCGACTTCGTGCGAGGCGCCTTGGGTGTCGGTGAAGAATACGTTGGTCCAGGCCACCACACCGTCGTGCGGGAGTAACTTGCGGAAGGTGTCCAGCGCGGCCGCCTCATCGGTGGTCGCAGGCTCGCCCATAGGTCGCCAGTTCGGTGACTCGCGATCCATTCCCGCCACCCCCGCCTGCGCATGCGCCGTCCCTGGGACATCCCTTGATCACGATACCGGCGGGGTCGGCCGAAGGGGTGCCGGTTGGGGCGGCACAGTTGCGGCCCGGCAGGGCGCGAGCGGGCATCCGTCTCTAGCCGCCAACTGTGGGACGGGTTCACGTCGCGGTGGCGCCGGATCTGCAGAATCCGCGCGAACTCGCCGCGGGCATGGATCCTGACGGCGATGGGACCGACTTGAGGCGGGGGTCTCCCGGGCCTCCTGTATGGGGAGGACGTGAAGCGGCTCCCAGCTAGGAGGAGGGTGCTCGCCGGTCCGATAGGCATGCGCCTGTCCCACTACCGTGAGAACCATGGCGAATGGCAGGTTCGGCGAGCACTTCCCACCGAGTAGCGGGAATGGCTTCGTGTCCGTGGGAGACCTACTGGATGCCTCCTGCCGATTCGGTCTCCCCCATTTCCAACGTGGCCATGTGTGGCATCGAGACTCGGTGTCGCGGCTGCTGGAATCGCTGATGTGGGACACACCCTGCGGGTCGATCATCCTCTGGCAACCCGAAGGGCCAATCGACGACTTCGGGGAGCCGGTGCGTGAGTGGGGCACGAACGGCCTGGAGTATCTCGTCGTCGACGGCCAACAGCGGCTGACGGCCCTACGCGACGCACTGCGGTCGCCGGTGCCGTGGGCGGTGAACCTCGCCGCGGTTCCGCAGTTCCGCGCACTAGCCGACGGCCAACCCCCTCGCCGGCTTCGATCCCGTCCGCTGTTCGTGCCGGTTCCCGCCGTGCCGGTTCGCGTTGCGCCGGCCCCGGAAGTCTCCCCTGCGCGGCAGAGGGCCTACGACGCCGACGTCCGCGACCTCGTGCGCCTGACCGCTATTGACGAGTCAGGCACATCTGCCTGGCCTGAGCACTACGCGCATTGGCGGCGGTCCGGCGTGGGCGAGAACCTGTGGCGTCGCATGGTCGACGGTCTTCGCGCCATCCCGAATCGACACATGCAGGTCGTGGTGAAGCAGGGGACGTCATTGTCCGAGATCGTCCAGTTGTACAACCGGATCAACAGCAGTGGCGTGGCGGTCCGCGCCGAGGAGCGAGCGTTCGCAGCCATGGTGGGTTTTGAGCCTGGAGCGGCCGCCTGGCTGCGTGAATGCTTCGCCTCTGCTCACGGATACAGCGCGGCAGCCGCCGCTCAGGTTGATCACAACGCGCTGCTGAAGCGGGAACGTGAACGACGTTTCGGTTTTCCCCTGTTCGTGCGGACCTACGCTCAAGCCGCCGGCCACCACATGGATTTGGACACCAGCGATCTGGACTACATCTCGGGCCTTGCTTGGGAAGACGCTTGGATGCGTGCTCCGCAGGCGCGTGCGGACATCCTCGACGATTCGCGCGTGGCCATCGCACGTGTCGCCAATGTTGTGGGCCGCCGCCTGGGCTGCGACGACTTCCGTTTCGTGCCCGCCGCTGAACCGCTGCGTCCGGCATTCGCGCTGGTGCTCAAGTACCCCGACGTCGACGATCCCACGCTGGCCGGGGCGGTTCTGCGGCTTCAGCTTGGCCCGCTGGGCGGTGGCCCGACAGATCCGCCGACGCGTACCAGGGACATCCGGTCGTCGAACACCCTCGGCGAAGCGGTGTCCGCGCTACCCACGCTGCCCTCGAGGGAGAGACTGCTCGCATCGTTGACGGCGTGCCGGTCGATGCAGAGCCCGTGGGTGTCGGTGCTGTATTGGTATGAGCGATCTCGCGGCGCCCACGACTACGGGGTTGACCATGACGCAGCGTTGCGCGCAGCCGCGGCGCCCCACACAGAGCACATCGTGCCGTTCTCCCTGTTGCATCCGATCTTCGACGATCTTGATGC
>JAUPKM010000182.1 GCA_030837445.1 Actinomycetota bacterium | reverse complement strand
GGGTGAGCTCCCGGCTCTTCTCGCCCAGAGCAGTCACGAGCTACCCGCCTTCTCCTGACACAGGGCCAGAGGTCCATGTCTTCGCAGATCAGATGCCCCTTCGGGCGACACGTGAGCCTGTACGCGTTGAGGAGTGTACCCCTGACGAGCCATGAGACGTTGAGGAACGTACCCCTGACGTGTTGTTGGGCGTTGAGAAACGTACCCCTACCGGCCCGCATGCTTCGGATCGGCGCGTGGCCAGCGAGGCCGGCCGGCCATCGGGGACCCCGGACGCCGAGGCCCAGCACCAGCGGGGATCACGCTCCGGGTGGTGTCGTATCACCCGGGATAAGGTCCCGTTATCCGGCGCTACCGAACACCGCGCCGGGCCGTCCTGCAGGCCATCGTTGACGGACGCGTTCCGTGACCATCGCATGCTAACCGTGCCCTCCCACGGTTTGCCCCAGTTTCCGTGAACCACGAGTTGTCGACCGTCCTCGTCCCTCACACCGCATGCAAGAGTACGGAAAAGATCAACTTTGGTGTGGGCGAACTACGTCCACCAGAGGTCCGGGCTCCTGCGCACAACCCCACATCAACCAAGGTCACCTGCGCAGCCGAACTCGGACATCGACGAACACGCAGCCCGAAGGCCAGTTCCATCTGCACCCACTCACCCCACAGACGCCGGTATGCCACCCTGGAGCGGTGAACAGCGACCTGGAGGCCCGTGTGCAGGCCCTGGAGACCGCCGTCGAGCGTTTGCTCGAGGACGGCGCCGCCACCCGCGTCATCGCCGCCATGGCCGACCGCGACACCGCCGAGATCCGTACCACTCACCGTGCCGCTACCGGCGTCCTCAACGCCCTTCGCGAGACCCAGCTGGAGCAGGGCCAGACGCTGCAGACCCTCGCCGGTGCTGTCGCCGGTCTCACCATCCATGTTGTCGATCTCGATATCAAGGTCACCGCTCTGGCCGACGGGCAGGCACACCACGGACAGCGCCTGGACCAGATCGCCGCCCTTGTCGCCAGCCTCGCCGACGGGCAGGCCGAGATCCTCCGCCGCCTCCCGGCGGCTCCCGATCAGGGCTGATCTGGAGCGAGCCACCCGGTGATGCCCTCCGCGCAGACCTGCTCGGTCACGTCAGGGACGGGGTGGACGTCCAGTTCGAACAGGGCGCCGGATGTGGTTCCGGGGACCGTTCTGAGGTACCGGGCTTCGAGCCGGGTCCGGTAGTAGTCCTGCAGCCTCTGGTTGGTCGACCAGACGTCGAGGCGCAGCACGTCGACCGCGTCCACTGCTCGGTGGCGCACCCACTCGAACAGGAGCCGGCCGATCTGCTGGCCTCTGATCATCGAGTTCGCTTTGAAGAGGTACCAGGCCGGTACGGCGAGTTCCTCCGGAGTCCACAGAGAGGGATCTCCCTGCGGGGAGACGGTGATCGTGGCCACCGGAGCCCCGCCTGGTTCCAGGGCGCCCATCAGGGTGCACTGCTGAGCGACCCAGTGCTCGAGTCGCTCTCGGGGGTAGGAGGTCGACCATTGATCGGATCCGTAGGCCGAGGCCAGCCATCGGGCGGTCTCGTAACGCCACTCAAAGATCGTCTCGACGTCCGCCAGCTCCGCTGTCCTCAGGTAGATCATCTGACGTCTGCCCGCCGTCTCTCGAAATGATCAGAGCTGATCCCGCACGTCCTGGCGGGGAGAGGCATCTACGAGTCTCGACCCTCGAAGGCCGCTGTCGATCGCCAGGTCGTTGCCGGGACCGAGACGCCCTGTCCTCGCGTCATCAGGTAGGTCGGCCAACAGTGTGATCGAGGAGCCGCTCATGCGCATCGTCGCCGGGCGTTGCAGGAGCGCGCCGCTGTCGCGTCCTGGAACCGTGACGGTCCGGACGAGCGTGAAGCCGCGCCGGGCGTAGTACGCCTGCAGGCGGGTGTTGGTGCGCCAGCAGTCCAGGCGTAGCCAGCGCTTGCCGTGCTCAGTGGCGCGGCTGCACGCCCAGTCCAGGAGCGCGTCACCCAGACCTGTTCCACGTCCTTGTGGTCCGATCATGAACTTGTACAGGTAGAGCGCGGCGTCCAGGTCGTCGCCCGGGGTCCAGAAGTCCAGGTCCGGGCCAGCCAGGCTGAAGGAGGCGATGACGCCGCCTGCGGCAGTCTGGACGACGAGCGACGTGCCGGTGGCGATCCCGGTCTGGATGGTGCGGGCCCCGCGGGCATGGTCGGTCCACTGGTCGATGCCTTCGGCGTGCAGCCACTGCTCGGCGTACCGGCGTAGTCCGACCAGGGCGTCGAGATCGGCGTCCGTCGCGTGGCGGACGGTGAACGTCGTCATCAGACGGCCAGCTCGTACCCGAGTATCTGCCGGTCACCGGGAAAGATCGTGATCATGACTCGGAACCGCGACAGCCGCGTTCACACCGCCACAGACGTCAGCGCGTGTGCTACTGCAGGGACGTGGCGGTAGGGCTGGAGCGCATTCCTGACATCGGAAACCGCGTCGCGGGCTCTTGTCGAACGCACGCTGGACGCTGCTTCATGAGCTGCGACCAGCTCATGGGCAGCCTGGTCGAGATCGGCGGCGAGGATGTGCCGGCGGGCCAGCGTGGCGCGGGTAAACGCTGCTCGCCGGCCTCGGGCCGATGCTTTCAGCGAGAGGAGCGCCGTCGACTGCGCGGCCTGGACATCGCCGGTCGCCGTGAGGGCTGCGGCTGCTTCGCCACTGAGGTAGGCGACATCGACGTAGTCGACGTACGGGGGTAGCTCGCCCTGCACTCGATCCTGGGCGAGCTCGGCGGCGTGTACGGCTGCGATTGCTCCGGGCTTGTCCCCGCACGCCGCCAACGCACGGGCAAGGAGTACTTGGCTCCTGGCCGTGACGGCCTGCGCGCCGGGTCGCATACCGACTCCTGCCTGTGCCGCCTGCAGCAGGTGGACAGCCTCGCTGGGGACGCCCTGGTCGAGGATGAGGTGCGCGGCGCCGGTAAGGATGTGGGCGCCTAGGACCGGGTCGCTGGCTTCAGCGGCCAGCTTGAGGGCCTGGGTCAGGTACCCCTGCGCCGGGCCGGGCGCTCCGTCGTCCCACGTCATCCAGGCCAGGCCGTAGGTATGTTGCGCTGCGGCAGAGCACAGAGCGCGCCGTTGCGCTTCCGAATGCGCATCCGACAGGCGGGGAAGCACGGTGGAGCGTAGGTAGGCGGCTGCTGCTGCACGGGCGACTCCACCGCCGTGCATGGTCTCGAGTTCGGCGAAAGCACGGAAGGCAGTCGCCATCCCGTCGACGTTGACCACCGCGGCGGTCGATGGACTGGTGGACAGAGTGCTCAGCAGCCAGTTCCGTGAAGGTGCAGCCAGCGCCAGGGCACTGAACCTCACGAGGAACTCCCTGCGATCCACGTCACTCTCCAGGTCCTGCCGTGCCAGCCCATCCAGTCGGATGGTAGCCACCTCCAGTGTCTCCGCCCACAGCAAAGTGTCACCAAGGTGGGCGGCGGCTGTTTCGCCGGGTCCCCGCCATCCTGCATCGGCGGGTGACAACGTGCGCCCTGTCCTCGCCGACAGGATGTCGAGGACGAGTTGCTGAGTGGCCGGAAGCGGCCGCCGCCCGCCATCGATCCACCGCGAGACGGTGGTCGTGCTGGTGCCGACATGGTGCGCTAGCCGACCTCGGGTCAGCCGGACTTCCTGCAGTAGATCCGCGAGCTGATCATTCCGAGCGTCCACATCGGTCCTCCCCCGCCTGCATGGTCTCGGTCTGGGTCAGTGCGGTCCGGATCCGCTGAAGTTGGGCGGCGCAGTCTGTGCCGAAGGTCGCCACGGTGCGGTGACGAGTCAGGAGCTCGTGGCAGTGGTCCGCATCCACACCAGTGATCATCAGTTCACTACTGACCGTCTCGATGGTGACCAAGCGATCGCCATCGGGCAGATAGCGGATCGCCATCGGGCTCAGCGGGACCGCGACGGCGGGTGCTGTCCAAGGGACGATACCGATGGACACGTTCGGCAGAGTCGCCATCGTGGCGATCTTGTCCATCTGTGCCAGATGCGCCGATGGGCTAGTCACGCGCAGTCGGAGCGCAGCCTCAGTGATGATCAGTTCGATGACTTTGGACTGGTCATACAGCACCGCTTGGCGCTCGATCCGGGCGGCCGCAGCAGCCGCTACCTGCTCTGGTGGCACTCCGCGCAACTCAAGGACGCGCCGAGCGTACTCGGCGGTCTGGATGAGACCCGGAACGATCGCGGGCTGATAGATCGCAATCTGCGAGGCCTTCTCGTTCAGGTCCCCATAGGTCTCCTGCCAGGCAGCGGCGCTGCCAGTCCGTCCGCAGCGCGCCCGCCAGCTTGCGGTCTCTGTCGCGACGTCCTCCGCCAGGTCGACGAGCGCGTCGATGATGGCGGCGTCCGCTTGGCAGGCCTTGGCCCAAGCGGCGACGTCCGTGGGGACGGGCCGGGTACGGCCTGTCTCCAGCTTTGAGACCTTGGACTGTGACCACCCCAACCGTTCAGCGAGTTCGGCCGTGGACAGGCCTGCACGTTCGCGTCGGCCCCGAAGCGCCGCCGACAGTCGGCGGCGCTTCGGGCTGGTCGAAGGGCTGCCCGCTGGAGCGCTGCTATTCGCCAAGAACGGCCGCCGACGGGGTCCAGGCGTGCAGTGAGACTGCGGTGTTCAGCGCCATCTGCTGCAGACGCCGGTACTCCTCTAGGTGGTCGCTGGTCTCCAGACGCCAGGTTGAACGGCGGAAACTACGCAGCGCCGTGCCCAGGTTGAGGTCGCTCATCCTCGATCTTCCTTCCTGCTCGGTTGGTACGCCATGGGCGGTGGGCAGTCGCCCCGCTGCGGCCGGACCCGGCGATCACATGAGTGGCTCATGGCCTTCTTCCTGCTTGCATATGGCCGAAGTCCCTCTGAGTCCACGCTAGGCGTCCTGTCTGCGAGTCGATAGTTCTGTACCGGCCAGACTTCGAGTTGAGTCTACCTGCATCTCGCCAAGTCTCTTTTAGTCGGACAGTGTTGCATGGGTCGCACGGAAGAAGCCTTCGGTGCGACCCAAGGCAACTCTGCGACTCCTCCGACGACTGCCGGTCTGCTGGCGGGAGTCGACACCATGGCGAGAGATCGACAGCAAAACCCAGCGGCCTCCGGCCGGTGAAGCAACACCGACCGGAGGCCTTGATCCGACCTGTTAAGGAGGTCAGACCCGTGTCTATCTTGTCGCGTCGTGACGGGCCGCGCGCGGACAGCGCGCCATTGATCGAGGAGTGTGGGGATTGGCGGGTGGGCGCCGCCTGCCTGGCGAAGGATCCCGAGCTGTTCTTCCCCCTCGGAACGGGGTCTGAGGCGGTCGCCCAGACCGTGGCGGCGAAGAGCGTGTGCCAGGGCTGCCGGGCTCGCCAGGCGTGCCTGGAGTGGGCTCTGGGGCGCGATGGCAGAGGCCGGGTGCGGGGAGAGTTCGGTGTGTGGGGCGGCCTGTCGGAGACCGAACGCCGCGCCGAGCGGCGTCGGCGTTCGCGTCGTGCGGTCAGGCCGGAGGCGGCGGCATGAGGCTGACGGGGATGTGGCGGCGCCTGCGCGTCGTCCGGAGGTCGGCCCGAGTCCTCAGGGGGAGGCGTGACGGGTCGGGGCCGCTGGCCCCGCCGTCGTGGGCGGTGCGCAGTGTCCCTGACGGTGGGGGGATCGTTCACGAGAGTGAGTGTGTTCTCGTGCCGGACGCCGTCCACCGCGACGACGTGTACGGGAGCAGCGTCGTTCCCGTCGAGGTGAGCATCAGGGTGGTGGACCAGAACCTCTGTGGCCGATGGCATCGCACCGCGCCCGTGGTCGATGTCGAGGGCGGCAGTTACGGCCTGGAGGCCGCGGGCCGTCTCTCCTCCGCGATCGACGAACTCCGCACTGTCGCAGCTCAGGAGCTGGGAACCCGACCGCCTCGGTGACATGCCCGGGGAGCACCCGCCGTCGGCACACGGCGATCTCGCCGAGGTATCTTCCGATCGACGGATCCATCCCGCTCACAGGAGCGTCTCCGTCGTGAGACGCTCTGATCGCTGAGATCGTCTTCCGCTGTTTCCTCTCGATCTCAGGACTGGGCAAAAAAGTTCGAGAGTGTCGGCGTGGCGCCGAGCTTTGCGGTCAAAAACTGTGTGGGATGGGTTTCATGGCTGGTGTCCGAGGACGTCGACATCGAACCGGTGTCGCGAACGCTGAGCGTCTGTTAGTGCGCGTCGATCCCGCTCACGCGGAGAAGGCCCGCACTGCGGCTGTAGCTCTAGGTATCTCCGTCACGGCGTACGTCGATGCGCTGCTCGGGCACGAGCAGCTCGACGAGCATGGTCGTCCGCTGTGGTGGCAGGATCCCGTGCCCTTCGATCAGAAGGCACTGGCGCTGAAGACCAGCGCCTAACAGCAAAACTGAGAAGCCCACCCCTGCAAGGGTGGGCCTCTCGACTCCGTAAGCCCCTCGCGCGTCACGGTTTTCGCAGGCCAAACCGCGCGGTGGGCTCTGACCAGCACGGCCCGAAGGCTGTGCAGGAGGTCTGCTTTGAGAGTAGCGGCAGCCGCCGGGACTGGCGACACCGGTCCGCATCTTGGGCCCGTGTCGCCCAAAGATCTTTTCCGGATGGGCGAGATCCGGGTGAGGATCGGGCACGCCTCGTACCGCAGGGCGGATCCGGGTGGGGTGCGGCTGCTGTGGTCGGTACCGCTGACGTTGCGCAGCCGGGAGAAGCATCCGCTGTACCTGGCGGCCGCGGTGCCGGACGGGTGCGTGCGTGCGTCGTCGCAGGTGGTCTGGCGGGCGGCCGTGCGGATGGCGCCGGGGCTGGCGAACCTGCGGGCCGACGCCTTGCGCACAGCGTTGGCGATCGCTGATGCCCTGTGTGACCACGCGGACTGGGACACGATGCTGTCGCGTCCCACGCACGCGGAGCTGGCGCGTGCGGCGTCCTGCTCGACGCGGACGGTGGCCCGGTACCGGGCCGTGTTCGAGCGTGCGGGCCTGGTCGGGATCGTCACCCCCGGGCGGACCAGCGACTCCGTCGACCCCGACGGCGGTCGGCTGGCCCAGGCCTACGTGCTGACCCTTCCAGTGGCTCTGCGCGACCAGCTGTACCCGGCGTCTACCG
This sequence comes from Actinomycetota bacterium, assembly GCA_030837445.1. Taxonomy (GTDB): domain Bacteria; phylum Actinomycetota; class Actinomycetes; order S36-B12; family UBA10799; genus JACJWR01. The sequence continues at coordinate 577 of JAUPKM010000182.1, read as the reverse complement.
GCAGGGTGCCGGACGTCGCCGGGGACGCGTCGTCGGTCGACCCGTCCCCGGCTTCGATCCGGCCCGGTACCCCTGTGGATGAACATGTCAGCCCCTCCTGTCCCACCGAAGGTGGGTCAGGAGAAGAAACCCCCACACGCACACGCACGAGCGAACGTGCGCGCTGCGCGCGAGGGGGCCAGCCCGAAAACCGCCCAGACCCGGGGGGCTTCGAGCGTGGCCGGGGATCGTTCTGGCCCACCACCGCGCCTGCGGCCACCCGCGAGCAGCGACGGCTGGCCGCGGCCGAGGCCTGGCGGATCGACCCAGTGCTGCGCCGGGTCTCCGTCGCGCACGTAGCGGCCCTGTTCCGGGAATGGCACCTGGCGGGCTGGACCATCGCAGACCTGCGCACCGCGCTGACCCACCGCCCCGACGACCACCCCGAAGGCCGCGACTGGCCACACAGCCTGGTCACCGCCGACGTCCGGCACGTACCCGGCTGGGTCCGCCACCGCCTCGCCGCCTGGCGCACCGACCCCCACGACCCCGCCTCGCCCCCAGCCGCCTCCCCCTCCCAGCGCTGTGCCGCCGCCCG
>JAUPKM010000181.1 GCA_030837445.1 Actinomycetota bacterium | reverse complement strand
TCGAGAACCTGGGTGACGAATCCGAGGAAGGATCATCAGCTCCGTCACCCAGGTTCTCGATCACGCATCGACAGCACCGTCGGCCGCGCCAAGAACGGGTCAGGCGCCCGAAAACCACATGCCCCACCCGACAACCTCGCCGGGAACGCCCCCGACGGCCAGCGACTATCGCGATCACCCGGCGCTGCGGATCGTTGCCCGGGAAGGCTCATTGGATCATCCGTTACCGGGATGGACCCATCGACGCCGGTCAACAGACAGGATGACCTCGTGGCTGGTCAGCGGTCTGCCGGCCCAGTTCATCGTGATGTGGGAGAACAGCCGGTGTTCCACCTTGTTCCACTTGGACGTGCCGGGCGGGAAGTGGCACACCGTGACCTGCAGGCCGGTGTTGAGGGCTAAGGCGGCCAGCTCGGCCTTCCAGGCGCGGGTGCGGTACCCGTTCGATCCGCCGGCATCCGCGGTGATCAGCAGTCGGCGGGCCTGCGGGTAGGCGGCCCGTCCGCCGCCGTCCCACCAGCGGCGGATCGCGCTGACAGCGAAGGCCGCGGTGTCGTGGTCGGTCCCGACGCCGATCCGCCGTATCGCTGTTCGCCAATCTGCCGCACATGTAATCGCAGATCTGCCGAGCGGTATGTGTGTCCAGAGCCATTTGAGCCTGATGGCCGCCTTGCGGCTGCTGTGCTTTTCGTTCTTCGGGGAACGGGTGATTCTGAGCTGTCGCGCAGGTTCGGTCCGCTGGCGTCCTGGCGCTAGCAGGGCCTTGTCGAGTTCGGCGCGGACGTCGGGACAGGTCTCACCTGCACCCTCGAGATCACAGGTCGTCGCGACGCTCGACGATGGCCAGGTGCGGCTACGGCTGGCCGCACCCTCCGCCGCGACGATCGCCGAACAGCTCGCCGGGTGGGGTGACAGGGTGGAGGTGATCGAGCGGGACTCGGTCCGCACCGACTTGGCCAGGATCGGGCACCAGTTGGTGGACCGCTACTTCACCCGATGGAACCCCGACAAGGCCAAGCAGCGCGCCATCGACCGAGGCTGCGTGTTCCGCGCTGCGGTGGGCCTCAGGGTGTGGCGCGGTCGGCATCACCGCAGCGGCCTTTCGCATGGCCTGCCACAGTGCTGCCAGGTGGGGGCGCCGGGTGGTGACGGCGATGCCGGGGCCGCGGTCGAGTAGATCGCTCAGGTGGCGGACGGCGTGCGCGACGACGTGGTGGTCGTGAAGTATGTCCGGGGCCGGTTGCCGCGGGTCGTCAGAGCACACCACCGACGACGGACTCCTCCGCCGTGCTGCACCGAGTTCTCATCGACGCGCAAGCGTCGCTCCCACCGGGTGTCGGACATCGACCTGCTGTGCCGTTGCTGGTCGGTTCTGCCGACGCGCCGTCTGGTTTGCGCCAGGGAAGCCTTGGGTGACAGTGTTTCTTGTCCAGCGACGGCGGAACGAGGAAACCGGTGTGAATCCGGTGCGGTCCCGCCACTGTGACCGGGGAGTGCCCTCCACGTCAGGCCATGGTTCCGGCGACGGAATCCAGAAGGCCGGGGGAAGCGGTGATCCGGGAGCCAGGAGACTCACGTCGTCGCCACCTCACGTCCGGGGCGGATCTCCCCGAGAGAGGCCGATACGTCGATGACGTCTCCTCCGTCAACTACCTTGCAGACGGCTCGCAGCCTCCGCCAGCCCGGGCACTCGCCAGGCCTGGTAGACGGTCTGCGGTTGTTGTTGCCCTTCGCCCGGTTCGGCGCCGGCCGGTACGCGGCTGCTGCCGTCCTGGCCTTGGCCGGAACCGCGGCCCAACTGCTGCCCTACTGGGCGGTCTACGACGCCTTGCGTGCCTTCGTGGCCGGAAGGTTCACTACGGAGACGGTGGCCCGGGACGTCGTGGTCGCCCTGGTCGGGGTGGTCGCCATGGCGGGGCTGCTCGGTGTCTCGACCTGGATGTCGCACAGGGCCGCGTTCGCGACCTTGGAGCATCTGCGGCTGCGGATTGGGCAGCGGCTGGGCGAGGTGTCGCTGGGGTACTTGACCCGCCGCCGGTCCGGTGAGGTGCAGCGAGTCCTCAACGACGACGTCGAGCGTCTGGAATCGTTCCTGGCACACGCCGTGCCGGACCTGGTGTCCGCGCTCGGGGTGTTGCTGGGGACGACGGCGTGGCTGGTACTGGTCGATGTCCGGATGGGGCTGGTGGCGCTGTCCGTCGTGGCGGTGAGTGTGCCGATGATGATCGTGGGGGTATCGATCGGGTCGGAGAAGACCGAGGCACACAGCCGGGCGATGTCGCGGATGAACGGCTCGGTGGTGGAACTCATCCGGGGTATACCGGTGGTGCGCACGTTCCACCGCGGTGACACCGTCTTCGTCGAGACCGCCGACGCGATCCGGGAGGCCACCGGGTTCCAGGCTGCCTGGGGACGGCAGCTCGTTCCTGTGTACACCGCGTTCTACACGCTGCTGACGTCCAACGTGGTGGTGATCGTTCCGGCCGGGCTGTGGTGGTGGACACGCGGCACACTCAGCACCGCCGACCTGCTGTTCTTCCTGGTCGTCGGGCTCGGCTACACCGCCTCGGTGATGAAGCTGATGCAGCTGACCGTGCAGCTGGGGCGGCTCGGCCTGGGCGCCGCCCTGATCACGGAGCTCGACGCCGCGCCCGTCCTGCCGCAGCCACAGGAGCCCGCCGTACTCGGTGAGCCGGCGATCGAGCTGGACGGCGTCCGTTTCGCTCACCGGGACTTCGACGGTCGTGCCTGTCTCGCCCTGGAGACGGTGACGCTCCGGGTGCCGCCGCGCACGATGACAGCGCTGGTCGGGCCGTCCGGGGCAGGTAAGTCGACGCTGGCCAAGCTGGTGTGCCGGTTCTGGGACGTCGACTCCGGCTCTGTGAGGGTGTCCGGCGTGGACGTTCGGAATCTGACCCACTCGCAGCTGATGGGCCAGATCGCGCTGGTGCTGCAGGAGACATTCCTGTTCGATGACACCGTCGCGGCGAACCTGCGGTTGGGCCGACCCGACGCCACCGACGAGCAGGTCCGGGCGGCGGCGAAGGCGGCCCGCGCGGACGAGTTCGTGCAGGCGTTGCCAGAGGGGTACGGCACCCGGATCGGTGAGCGTGGCGCCCGGCTGTCGGGTGGGGAACGGCAGCGGCTGTCGATCGCCCGCGCGCTGCTGAAGGACGCCCCGATCGTCGTGCTCGACGAGGCGACGGCGTTCGTCGACCCCGAAAACGAGGCCGCCCTGCAGGACGCCCTCGCTGAGTTGGTGCGGGGGCGCACCCTGCTGGTGGTGGCGCACAGGCTGTCCACCATCGTCGGTGCGGACCAGATCGTCGTCCTGGACGCCGGGCAGGTGGTCGAAACCGGACGGCACGACGACCTGGTGGCCGCCGGCGGCCTCTACGCCCGGCTGTGGGCCGCCTTCGAGGACTCCGGTACCGGCAGGGACACCGACATGACCAGGGAATCCGACGACGATCCGGCCCGGGTCGTGTCGCGCCTGGTGGGGGTGACCTCGTGACCACCGTGACGGCCCCTGAGGCCGGCTTCTACCGAGGGCCGCTCGGCACCCTGTGGTACGCGTTCGGGGAGCGGCGTCGCCCGCTGGTGCTGGCCGTGGTGGCCCGCGCCGCGGCGTCGGTGGTGATGGGGATCCCGGTGGCAGTGGCCGCCTGGTGCGTGGACGCGGTGCGGACCGGGTCCATGACTTCCCACGCCGCCCTGATGGCGAGCGCGGTCGTGGCCGGCAGCGTCGCCGTCCAGTACGTGCTGTGGTTCGTCGCGAACCGCCTCGCCTGGGTGAACACCTTCCACGCGGTGGGGGAGGGCAGGATCGGGGCGCTGCGGCACGTGCAGCACCTGCCGGTCGGCACCGTGACCGCTCGCGGCACCGGCGACCTGGGCGCGGTGCTGACGGCCGACTACGAGCAGGTGGCCGTCTACACCCACCACGGGTTGATGAACCTCGTGGGAGGCGCGGCGCTGCCGGTCGCGGGCACCGTCGCGTTGGGGTTCGTCGATCCGCTGCTGGCGCTGGTGGTGACCGCGAGCGTGCTGGCCGCCGTGCCGGTGTTCCGCTGGGTCAACCACACCTTCGTGCAACAGTCCCTGGACCGGGCCGACGCGCTCGCAGAGGCCGGTGGCCGGATCGTGGAGTACGTCCAGGGCATCGCCACCGCCCGTTCCTACGACCAGGTCGGCCCGCGGCTGGACTGGTACCGGCAGGCGGTGGCCCGGATGCGGGAGGTGAACGACCGGCTCGCGGTGCGGATCACGCCGCTGGCGTACGTCTCGATCGGCACGGTCTTCCTGGGCGTGCCGCTGATCTTGGCGGTGACCGGGTACGCCTGGCTCGGTGGGCACCTCGACGGCTGGTCGGTCGTGGTGTTCCTGGTGGTGGTGCTGCGGATCTACGCGCCACTGGTGTCGGTGGCGGTCGAGGCCGAGGGGCTGCGGCTGACTGACGCCGCGCTTCGGCGGATCGCGCATGTACGGGACCTGCCGGTGCAGGCCCATCCGGCGTCCGTGGTCGCGCGTCCGGCGGACGGTGAGCTGCACCTCGACCGGGTGACCTTCGGGTACGACCAGGGCACGCCGGTGTTGCACGAGGTGAGCTTGGTCGCCCCGGCGGGGACCGTCACGGCGATCGTCGGGCCGTCCGGGGCGGGCAAGTCGACCTTGCTGTCCCTGGCCGCCCGATTCCACGACCCCGACAGCGGCACGGTGCGCCTGGGAGGTGTGCCGCTGCCGGACCTGACCCGGGACCAGCTGTTCGACGCCGTCACCGTGGTCTTCCAGGACGTCTACCTGTTCGCCGGGACGATCCGCGACAACATCGCCTTCGGCGCTCCGGACGCCAAGGCCGCCGACGTCGAGGCTGTGGCGCGGGTCGCGCACTGCCATGCGTTCATCACAGCCCTTCCCGACGGGTACGACACCCGGATCGGCGAGGGCGGGATGACGTTGTCGGGCGGGGAACGGCAACGTCTCTCCATTGCCCGTGCTCTCCTCAAGAACACCCCAGTGATCCTGCTCGACGAGCCCACTTCCGCTCTGGATCCGATCACCGAGCGTGTCGTCCAGTCCGCCGTCACCGCGCTGGCCCGTGGCCGCACCGTCCTGGTCGTGGCGCACAGGTTGTCCACCATCGCCGCCGCCGACCAGATTCTGGTGATGCGCGAGGGCCGGATCGTGCAGTGTGGTCGTCACGCCGAACTGCTCGCAGAGCCGGACGGGCTGTACTTCCGGCTGTGGGCCGAACGTGAGCGTGCCGCGCGGTGGCGGCTGGACCCTCGCTCGTGATCCCGATCGTGGTCACTTCGCCCTCGTCCCCGCTGGCATTGGGTGAGGCAGATACCGGGTCGCCCCTCGACCTTGGTGAGGGGGGCGACGTGGTCGACCAGATCGTGCGTGACCTGGGCCAGACCGACCTGCGGCCGGGACCGGTGGTAGACGCCCTCTTCGGGCGCCTGGTCGAGGCTGTGACGACGGTGCCGTTCCGGGCTCAGACGGTGGACGCCGGTCGGTTGTCCCTGGTGCAGGCCCTGTGCGCGCAGGGTGAGGCCTTCCTCGAAGCGCACTGGTCAGCCAGGGTGGTCGCAGATCCGGCGGCCCTGGCAGGGTTCCCGTACCGGGACAACTACCGGCTCCTGGTCCGCGGCGAGTTGGCCGTCCTGCGGGGGATACTGGGGCGCCGTCCGGGCAGGGTCGCGTTCGTCGGATCCGGGCCCTTGCCCCTGACCGCGACCGAGCTGCACCGGCTGGACCCGACCGTGGCGATCACCTGTGTGGACCGTAACCGGCAAGCGCTCGACCAGGGCGCCTCGGTCGCCGGGGCGGTGTGCCAGGATCCGTCCCGGATACGGTTCGTCCACGCCGACGCGACGGACTTCGATCTTCGCGGTCAGGACGTTGTGCTGGTCGCCGCGATGGTGGGGCCGGATGCTGCCGCCAAACGAGCGGTGCTGGCCACGATGGCGCGCACGCTGGCTCCGGACGCTGTCCTGGCCGTGCGCAGCGTTCCTGCGGACGGAAGGCAGTGGCTGTATCCGCGTCTCGATCCGGCCCTGCCACCCGCGGGGCTGCGGGTGGCAGGGGAGTGGGACCCGCCACGTGGGGTGATCAACAGTCTGCTTCTGCTGTGCCGCGTCATCACCACAGCGGCCCCCACCGTTACGGCGGGCGCCGTTGATCGTCGTCAGGGTCCGTCCGGGTCGGTGGGCGAGGGCTCAGCCTCGCCAGCCGTCCCGGACGAGCCCGGTGCGGAAGACGTCGAGGATGCGCTCGGAGCCTTCCACGGCGCTGAGCGAGCCAGCTTCGACCTGGGCATCGACGTCGCCCTGGGCAGCGCGGACACTCGGAGAGCGACGCAGGGCCTCGCGCAGCTCAGTGTCGATCATGGACCACATCCACTGGCGCTGCTGCTGGGCCCGGCGGGCCGCGAGTGTTCCGGTGGCCGCCGACCGGTCGCGGTGGGTGCGGACGGCGGTCCAGACGTCGTCCAGACCTGTCCCGTTCAGCGCGCTGCAGGTGAGGACCGGCGGGGGCGGGCGGTCGGGGTCGGCGGACACCAGCCGTAGGGCGATGGCCAGTTCGCGGGCGCTGACCCGGGCTTCCATCTCGTGGTCGCCGTCGGCCTTGTTGACGGCGACCACGTCGGCCAGTTCGAGGATGCCGCGCTTAATGCCCTGCAGTTGGTCACCTCCTCGGGCCAGGGCCAGCAGCAAGAAGGTGTCGACCATGTCGGCGACGGCGACCTCGGACTGGCCGACGCCGACGGTCTCGACCAGCATGACATCGAACCCGGCTGCCTCCAGAACGAGCATCGACTCGCGGGTGGCGCGAGCGACGCCCCCCAGGTGCCGGCCGGTGGGGGAGGGGCGGACGAAAGCGTCGGGGTTGGCCGCGAGGGCGGCCATCCTGGTGCGGTCGCCGAGGATGCTGCCGCCGCTGCGGGTGGAGGAGGGGTCGACCGCGACGACGGCGACCCGGTGGCCCCGGTCGATGAGCCGGACCCCGAGCGCGTCGATGAAGGTGGACTTGCCGGCGCCGGGGATCCCTGAGATCCCCACCCGGACGGCCTGGCCCGTGGCGGGGGCGAGCCGGGTGAGCAGGGCCCGGGCCCGGGGCCGGTGGTCGGGGCGGCGGGACTCCACGAGGGTGATGGCCCGGGCGACGTGCGCGCGGGAGCCCGCGTGCACGCCGTCCACGAGGGAGGCCACCAGGGGGTCGGCGGCCGGGGCGGCGTCAGGCATCGGCTCCCTCCAGCGAGGCGGCGTCGCCGGAGCGCTCGGCCGCCAGCCGGGCGTTCAACGTCTCGAGCAGACCGCAGGCTGCGTCGGCGATGACGGTTCCGGGCGGGTAGATGGCGTCGGCGCCGGACGCGCGGAGAGCGTCGAAGTCCTGTTCGGGGATGACACCGCCGACGACGATCATGAGGTCGGGGCGGCCGAGCGCGTCCAGCTCGTGGCGCAGGGCCGGGACCAGGGTGAGGTGTCCGGCGGCGAGCGAGGAGACGCCGACCACGTGCACGTCTGCCTCCACAGCCTGGGCGGCGACCTCGGCAGGGGTCTGGAACAGCGGGCCCACGTCGACGTCGAATCCGAGATCGGCGAAGGCTGTGGAGATCACTTTCTGGCCGCGGTCGTGGCCGTCCTGGCCCATCTTGGCGACGAGGATGCGGGGACGGCGGCCCTCGGTCTCCTCGAACGCTTCGACGAGGTCCTGGGCGCGGGTCGTGCCCGTGGTGGTGCCAGCCTCGCGCAGGTACACGCCGCTGATGGTACGGATCCGGGCGGTGTAACGGCCGAAGACGGTCTCCAGCGCCGAGGACATCTCGCCGACGGTCGCCTTGGCCCGGGCTGCGTCGATGGCCAGGGCGAGCAGGTTGGCGTCCGGGTCGGAGGCGGCTCGGGTGAGGTGCTCCAGGCTGGCCCGGCAGTCGTCCTCGTCGCGTTCGGCCCGCAGGCGGGCGAGCTTGTTCAGTTGGCTGCGTCGTACCTCGGCGTTGTCGACCTTGAGGACCTCGAAGGCGACGTCTTCCTCGACGCGGTACTTGTTGACGCCGATGACGGCCTGTTGGCCGGAGTCGATCCGGGCCTGGGTGCGGGCGGAGGCCTCCTCGATGCGCAGCTTGGGGATGCCGGCCTCGATGGCCTTGGCCATGCCTCCGGCGGCCTGGACCTCTTGGATGTGTCCCCAGGCTTTTCGGGCGATGTCGTGGGTGAGTTTCTCGACGTAGGCGCTGCCGGCCCAGGGGTCGATCACCCGGCAGGTGCCGGACTCCTGCTGGATGAGCAGCTGGGTGTTGCGGGCGATCCGGGCGCTGAAGTCGGTCGGTAGGGCGATGGCCTCGTCGAGGGCGTTGGTGTGCAGAGACTGGGTCAGGCCCTGGGTGGCGCCCATCGCCTCGACGCAGGTGCGCACGACGTTGTTGAAGACGTCCTGCGCGGTCAGCGACCAGCCGGACGTCTGACTGTGGGTGCGCAGCGACATCGACTTCGCGTTCTTCGGGTTGAACTCGCGTACCAGCCGAGCCCACAGCAGGCGGGCCGCGCGCATCTTGGCGATCTCCATGAAGAAGTTCATGCCGATCGCCCAGAAGAACGACAGCCGTGGCGCGAACCGGTCGACGTCCAGGCCTGCGGCCCGGCCTGCGCGCAGGTACTCCACGCCGTCGGCCAGGGTGTAGGCCAGCTCTAGGTCGCAGGTGGCTCCGGCCTCCTGCATGTGGTAGCCGGAGATGGAGATCGAGTTGAACCGGGGCATGCTCCGCGAGGTGTGCGCGAAGATGTCGGAAATGATCCGCATCGACGGCTCCGGCGGGTAGATGTAGGTGTTGCGGACCATGAACTCCTTGAGGATGTCGTTCTGGATGGTCCCCGACAGCTGTGCCGGGGAGACGCCCTGCTCCTCGGCGGCGACGACGTAGAGGGCGAGTACCGGCAGGACCGCGCCGTTCATGGTCATCGACACGCTCATCTGGTCCAGCGGGATCCCGTGGAACAGGGTGCGCATGTCGTAGATCGAGTCGATCGCCACGCCGGCCATCCCCACATCTCCTTCGACCCGGGGGTGGTCGGAGTCGTAGCCGCGGTGGGTGGCCAGATCGAACGCGACCGAAAGGCCTTTCTGGCCAGCGGCGAGGTTGCGGCGGTAGAAGGCGTTGGACTCCTCGGCGGTGGAGAAACCGGCGTACTGCCGGATCGTCCAGGGCTGGGAGACGTACATCGTCGCGTAGGGGCCGCGCAGGAACGGCGGGGATCCCGGGACGGTATGCAGGAAGTCCAGACCGGCCAGGTCCTGCTCGGTGTAGAGCGGGGAGACCGGGATCTGCTCGGGAGTCAGCCACGGCTCGGCCAGCGCCGGTTCGGCGGCGAGTAATTGCTCCCAGCGATTCCGTGCGTTGACGGAGGAGCCGGTTCCGTCGAGGGGGACGTCGGCGAACGACGGGAGCGTCACTTCTGGGCCTCCAAGATGTCCAGCAATTGGCTGAGGAAGACGACGACGTCCATCCCGTCGAAGACGGTGCCGTCGATGCTGCCCGCTGCCTCGCTCAGCTCGGCGGCCCGTCCGGCGAGGTACACGTGGCGCAGCCCGGCTGCGCGCAGTGCCTTGAGGGTTGCGGGGCCATGCTCGGCGTACCCGTTGGCGGAGGAACAGAGGATGACGAAGGGGGACGTCGCGGTGGCCTGCTCGGCGATGGAGCGCGGGTCGGCCCCGTCGCTGGTGACCACGGTCACTCCGGCGACCGAGAGCAGGGCCGAGGTGAACGTCAGCCGGGCGCCGAAGTCACGTTGCGACCCCAGAGCGGCCAGGAACACGGTTGACGGGTGCCCGGCGGCGGCTGCGGCGCGGCTGCGGTCCCGCATGGCCTCGAACACCTCGGCGTCCCGCCGTCGGGTCACGCCCTGGGCCGGCGGTTGAAAGGGGCGGGGTACACGCCGCAGCGGCTCCTCAGCGACTTGGGGGAAGCTGCTGACGCCGGTCAGCGGTCGTCTGCGGTGGGCCAGGGCCCGGTCCAGCTCGGCCCGGGAGGCCGCGAGCCTGTCGGTGACCAGCCCGGAAGCCATCGCCGCCGGCATCCCCCCGGCCCGCTCGATTTCCTGAAACCAGGCCCAGGCGGCCCCGGCGAGCTGGTTGGTGAGGTCCTCCACGTACCACGAACCACCGCCCGGATCGGTGACCGCGGCGACGTGTGACTCCTCCGCCAGCAGCACCTGGGTGTTGCGGGCGATCCGGCGGGACGCCGCGTCAGGCAGGCCGCAGGCGGTGTCGAAGGGCAGCGTCGTGATCGCTTGGGCGCCGCCCGCCGCGGCCCCGAAGGTCGCCAGCGTCGACCGCAGGATGTTCACCCACGGGTCATCGCGGGTGATCATCCTCCACGAGGTGACGGCGTGGATCTCCGCGCCGCGGGCGGGTTCCGGGACGCCGCTGAGCTCGCCGACCCTCGCCCATAGCCGGCGCAGGGCCCGCAACGCGGCGATGGTGAGGAACTGGTCCGCGGACGCGGTGACCCGGAACTCGACCAGCCCGAACGCCACGGATGAGGAGATCCCGGCTAGTTCCAGGCATCGCAGATACGTGACGCCGGTCGCGACGGCACAGCCGACCTCGTCGACCTCGCTGCCTCCGGCGTCATGGTAGGTCCGGGAATCCACGACGAACGGCCGCACCCGCCCGAATGGTGCCGCACAGGCCAGACCCACCTCGAGCTCGGCGTCCAGGTCCGGACCCCGTCCCTGGACGACGGCCGAGCCCAAGGGGTCGATGCCGAGGCTGCCGCGCACCTGCGATGGGTGGGCCGGCGCGTTTCGCCAGACGTCGCACAGCGCCCGGGCAGCCGCCACCTGGTCTGTCGAGGAGCTCACCGCCACCGGGGCCAGATCCAGCAACACCCCCTCCAACACGGCGGGCAGATCACCCGCAGCCACGCAGGCCTCGCCCACCTCGAACCACAGTGAGGTGACTCCGTGCTCCAGGTCCGACAGCACCGACCGATGTGTCCCGACCGGGTCGGGGTCGTCGTGGAGCTGGCGGATGTCCCATGGAACGTTCCTCGACCGTGGGCCGACACCGCGAGTGAACGGCATCGAGCCGGGATAGCCCAGCGGGACTGGTTCGCCGGGGGGCAGGTACAGCGCCTCCGTGACCAGGCCGCCGGGCAGCCTGGTCCGTAGCCGCTCGCGGGCCTGCTCGTGCGACAGCAGCCGGTTCTCGGGCCGCTTCTTGTTGAGGATCGCCGTGGCGAGGGCGATCCACTCTTCGTCCCCTCCGGCCGGGAAGTCCGTAGCCAGCGGCAGCACTTCCCGCTCAGGTGGTTCGACCTCACCGTCGGAGGTCCGTACCGTCGTCACTCGTCGAGCCCCCGGGCCGCCGACAGCCGTACGGCACAGCGGTCCTCCGCTGCCCGGTCGGTGACCGGGCTCCAACCGGTCGAGATCAGGTGTGCCAGCGCGACGCCGTCCCTCGGCATCACCACGTCGGCCCACGGCAACCCGGCGTCCTCGACGAACTGCTCGACCAGTTCCCCGGCCAGGTCCGGACGGCTGCGCCGGGCCGCGGGCGCCACGACGACATCCCGTACGTCGATCACCTCGCTGAGGAACCCGGCGACATACCCGGCCAGCCGAGATCCGACCCGAGCGGTCAGCACGCGGGATCCCGGCGCGGGCAGGCCCCGCCCGGTGCCGGTCTGGCTCCCGCAGCCGGCGCGGTCCAGCGTTCGCAGGTGCAGCAACTCCTCGCGCAGGCCGTCCAGTTCGGCCGGACCGTAACGGGTGAACAGTGTCTCCGCGCTGTGGGTGACGGGCATCAATCCTCCGATCGACTCGCCGCGGGAGACGGACGTCGACCAGGGCACCGCCAGGGCGGTGCGTACCCGGTGTCCGGAGCCTTCCCTCGAGGCCGTGAACACGAAACACCGTCATCGACGGCGTGCTGGCAGGTCTTCGGACTCATGGGCACGGCCCGGGTTTCCGGACCACCTACTGGCCGTCGCTTCCCAGACCCGAAGGCCCAGTGCCGATGACGGCGGTCGTTCCCACTCACCGCTGCGGGGCAGCCCCGGATTCGCACCGGGTTCCCTCTTGCGACTCCCGACCCGATCAAGGGGCGGGAGAACCAGCGCAGCCACCATAGCCGAGGGGGCTTCCACAGCCGTCGTGACGTTCGGCATACGCAGCCTCCGACGACCCGTAGCGGCCTGAGCGGTGGCGCCACGGAGCCAGTAGCTCTTCACGTTGAGAACGTGTGTGTGTAAGTATGTGTATGCCTGCGAGGTGAGGTGCATCGCCTCCAGGCGCTTCGTGTGAAGCGAAGCCGGTGAGAATCCGGCGCTGTCCCGCAACGGTGATGCCTCGTGACGAGGATGAGCCCGGTCGCCTTCGCCCGAATCAACGAATCCAGCCCTCGAGGCAAGGGCGGGTCGGCGGCGTGCGCTCGTTGGCTGGTCTCTTGCTTCGTCAGCCACGAAGGATGGCCCATGGAAGCCGCGCCACGCTCGCGCCACGCTCGTTCTCGGTCCCGTTCCGGCGTCACTCTCGGCATCCTGGCTGTGGTCGGGCTTCCCCTCATGCTGGCGACCGCGTGCGCCGATGGCACCTCTCCCAAGGCCACGGTCAAGGCCGATGGTTGCATCACCGACTACCAGGCCGGCACCGACTACTTCCCCGACAAGGTCGCCCCCTCGGCGGCGACTGGTTTCAGCGTCGAATACCACAACTCGTACAAAGTTGTCACCGTCAAGCGGACCTCGCAGGGTGGGGCGAGCGCCCGGTACGTGCTGGTGCGTTGTGGTGCCCCGGCCCCGACTCCGACCGGTGATCTCGCCTCGGCTCAGCAGATCACGGTCCCGGTCGGCCGGGTCGCCTCCTCCTCGACCACTCAGCTACCGGCCTTCGAGCTGATCGGCGCGCTGGACTCGGTGGTCGCGGTCAGCACGCCGGACCTGGTCAACACCGAGGCCGTAGCCACTCGGATCAAGGCCGGAAGGATCACCGGGTTCGGCAGCGGCAGCGGTGAGATCAGCGTGGAGAAGGTCGTCGCGGCGAGACCGGACGTCTACCTGTCCGGAGGCATGGACGACAGCGTTCTCGGGAAGATCAGGGAAGCGAAGATCCCCGTGGTCGCCGACACCGCCTGGCTGGAGTCGACTCCCCTCGGCCGTGCGGAGTGGATCAAGTACTTCGCGCTGTTCGTCGACAAGGAGCAGTCCGCCACCAAGGCCTACGACGCCATCGCCACCGAATACCGCGCCGTGATGCTCAAGGCCCAAGCCGCGACCACGAAGCCGACGGTTCTCACCGGTAAGCAGCACAAGGGGACTTGGAGCGTCGCCGGCGGGCAGAGCTACGTCGCGGCCTATCTGCGCGATGCCGGAGCCAGCTATGTCTTCGCAGACACAGCGGGGACCGGGAGCACGAGCACGGACATCGAAGCGGTGATCGCCAAGGGTTCCGCGGCGGAGTTCTGGCTCAACGCCGAGATGACCAAGGGGTGGGCCGACGCGGCGTCGGTCACCAAGGACGACTCCCGCTACGGCACCCTCACCGCCTTGCGGCGCGGAAACGTGTGGAGCCCGGTCAAGCGGGTCAATGCCGCCGGCGGCAACGACTACTGGGAGAGCGGGGTGGTCCACCCGGACCTGGTTCTGGCCGATCTGGTCGCGATCCTGCACCCGGAGCTGATGAGTGATCACCAGATGCAGTACTACGCCAAGCTCGGAGCACGGTGAACCGCAGCGGCTACGTCCTGCGGTTCACCGTGCTCCTGACGTTCCTCGTGGCGGCGATCGTCGCGGGGATCGCCCTCGGTGCCGTGCGGGTCCCCTTGGACGAGGTGTTCCGTGCGGGGGTCGGAGGGCCGGTCAACGCCCCCTACGACGTGATCATCCATGAGGTCCGGTTGCCGAGGACGATCACCGCGGTGCTCGTCGGTGCGGGCCTCGGCGTGACCGGGTTGTTCATGCAGACCCTGTTCCGCAACCCGCTGGCCGACCCGTACGTGCTGGGCATCTCCTCCGGGGCCAGCCTGGGTGTGGCGATCGTGGTGCTGATGGTCGGCGTCTCGCCGTGGGCTGCCTCGTTCACCGCAGGTGCCGGGCTCGGCGGGGATCTGGGCATGACCGTCGCCGCGGCTTCCGGTGCGGCGATCGTGCTCGGTCTGGTGCTACTCGCCGGTCGGTTCGTCGCCTCGGCGCACACCTTGCTGCTGCTCGGTGTGATGATCGGTTTTCTGGTGTCCTCGCTGGTCACGGTCCTGCTGTCGAGCGCGTCCCCGGAGCTGGTGCACCAGTTCGTGCGCTGGGGGTTCGGCAGCTACCGGGGAGTCACCTGGCCCAACCTCACCGTTCTCATCCCGGTGCTCAGCTGTGGACTGCTGCTCTCCCCGTTGCTGGCCAAATGGCTCAACGCACTCCTGCTCGGGGACCGGTACGCGGCGACCATGGGGGTGCCGGTCACCTCGGCCCGGGCCCTGATCATTCTGGTCTCCTCCGTGTTGGCAGGGGGCGCCACCGCGTTCTGCGGGCCGATCCAGTTCCTCGGGATCGCTGTCCCGCACGTGACGCGGGCGATGTTCGCTTCCTCCGACCACCGGATACTGATCCCGGCCTGTGCCCTGACAGGGG
>JAUPKM010000180.1 GCA_030837445.1 Actinomycetota bacterium | reverse complement strand
TCAATCCGCAGGCGGAGGCGGACCGTCTCTCCCGCGAGCAGGAGGGGCGCCGGACCGCGCAGACCGCCGAACGGACGGCGCGCGCGAACCGGCTCGACGCCTCGCTGCGCACCCCTCCGCCGCCTTCTCCCGCCGTGTCCTCCCCCGCCGACACGCCGAACGCCTCCCCCAGCACGCCATCAGCCGCCAGGCCACCGACGTCCGGCACGCCGAACGCCTCCCCCACCGGCACGCCGGGCACCGCCCCCGGCACCCCGGCAACTGGCGCCCCAGCAACCGGCAGGCCACAGGCCTCCGGCGGCGGGACTGGGACTGGAACTCAGGGGACACCCGCGGCGGGCCGCTGACGGCCGGATCTGGGGACGTCATCCGTCCGGCGAGAGATACCCGGCGCCAGTTGATCCGCCGGCGCCGGTTGATCCGCTCAGTCGAGACAGAATTCGTTGCCCTCGACGTCCTGCATCACGAGGCACGATTCGTCGAAGCCATCGGCGGTCAGAAGACGCACGCGTACGGCACCGAGTGCGGTCAGCCGTGCGCACTCGGCCTCAAGGGCGGCCAGGCGTTCCTCCCCCACCAGCCCGGTGCCGACACGGACGTCAAGATGCAGCCGGTTCTTGACGACCTTGCCTTCGGGAACTCGCTGGAAGAACAGCCGCGGCCCCACGCCCGAGGGATCGACGCAGGCGAAGGCCGATCCCTGACGCTCCGGCGGCAGTGCGCGATCGAAGTCCTCCCACGTGGCGAACCCCGTCGGCGGTGACGGCACGACATACCCCAGCACCTCGCACCAGAATCGTCCGACGCGCGCAGGATCCGCGCAGTCGAAGGTGACCTGGACCTGCTTGACCGACGTCATCGGCTCATCCTAGGGCTCTCTTCGGTACCAGGGCTCGACGATTTCCGTAGGCCGGTGCGCTCACCGATTCTCCGTGTCATCGGCGACCTGCATTTGTCGTCCCCTACCTGCTCGACAGGATCAGCTGGCCCTGCAAGACTATTTCACAGTCAGCAACACCACCATTACGCTCCGCTACGGCCTGAGGCGCGGGACAGATGCGTCCTGGCATCACTCGGTTCGAGGTAGCGGTTCGAGGTCTCAGGGAGTCACATCATGAGGATCCTGCGACGTGCCAGCGCCCTGGCACTCATGACAATAGGTACGGTGACGTCGTCGACCCTGGTGGTGCCATCCGCCATGGCCGCGACCCCGGAGGAGTCGTCGCTGACGGCGAACCGCAACAGCAGGGTGACGTGTTCAACAGCGAAAGCCCAGTACCGGATCCGGCTGGCCTACCCCAATCCCTACGCCCGGCCGGGACAGGACCCCTACGACGGAGGTATTCTCACCGTTCTCATTCCCAGGATCCGGGGGGCGAAGCAGCAAGGAACGGTCGCCGTCCGCTACGTGATATCAGGCCAGCGCATCATCCGGACCGAGTCCAATGCGAGGGGCAGGTACGTGTCCGTGAGGTACGGCGCCAGGCAAGGCATGAAAGCGACGGTCACGGCACGCGTCGCCGGAGGCCGGTACGTCAGCTGCGGGACCGTCAAGGTCCCCCTGGTGGCGAAGCCGAACGCCCTCCGGTCCGTGGCGGAGAACGCCTATCCCAACTACTGGCGATGAGCTGTCACAACTGCTGGCGATAACCGTGAGGGAATGCTCCTGATTAATGGGCGCAGCAGGCCCAGCGCGGCTCGCCACCAGGTCACGCCGGCGATTTCACCGTGGCCCGGTCGGAGGCGGTGGTGTCGATGGTGAACGTCCGCATCGACGAGTACTCCCCCACCACGGTCGCGCCGTCGACCAGCTTCACCGTCCGCATCCGCCACTGGTAGGTGTGGCCATTCTTCAGGTTCGGCCAGGAACACGCCGTCGTCCCACCGGACTCCACGCTCGTGCAGAACGAGCCGCTCTCCGGGGTCACCCAGGCGTTGTTTTCGGACTGATCCTGAAGGAAGAACTGACCCTGCACCCACGCACCGTCGGGGTCGTCCACCGTCGCGGTCACCGTGAAGGTGGTGCTCGACAGGGTCACCCCACCGTCCACCGACCGATCGTGCGGAACCCCCGGATACGACCCGTACGTGATGTAGAAACTCGGGATCCCGCTGGAGGCGTTGCCCGAGTAGAACCGCTTGAACCCGTAGGCGTCCGACTCCCCCGCACTGACCTCCACGACCTTCACCGGGTACGAGCCACCGGCCCAGTCCTTCGCGATCGGCGAAATGTCGATGTTCGCGTACGCCGCGCCCCCGCACTCGTCCCGCCCGTGCGGCGGATCGAATACCGTCGAGGCCATCGGCGACGTCGTCCGCCGCGCCGGCTTACTGCTCCACGTCGTCCCCGACCCGAACGCCGTGCTGTTCTCGAACACGTTCACCGCCGTGTTCGACCCCGTCCCGCAGGTCGAGGAGTACGAGTTGAACATCTGCAGATAGGCCCCCACCACCGCCTTCCCGGAGATCTTCGACAGCAGTGAATCCGGTGCCTTCACATAGGACCGGTACTTCGACGACCCGTCATACCCGATCACCAACTGGGTGTCGGTGTAGTACGACGACGAGGCGCTCGCGGACTTCACGTACGTGTCCGCCGTCTCCTGCCAGCTGACCGGCGGATCCACCACCACCGGGAACATCGTCGCCGGATCCGCCAGGAACCCCGGATCCGGGCGCACCCCCAGATGCCTGCGCAGCACACCACCACGCGCCCCGGGCACCGACACCGGTCCGGTCACCGGCGCAGAAGCCAATCCCCTCCGCGCCCGGGCCGACAACGTCGATGTCGCCGACGGCGAAGCGGACGACG
>JAUPKM010000179.1 GCA_030837445.1 Actinomycetota bacterium | reverse complement strand
CCCTACTTTCCTTCAGCCATCGAACGCCCGTAATGAGTCATGCCACTCCTTCGGCAGGCAGCGCGTTGGCCCGCACGGTGTTGAGGATGTCGACGATGTTGTCGACCTGGGCCTCGGTGAACATCGACTCCGGCCCGGTCGCGGCCAGGTCGGTGAAGGGTGACTCGTAGAGCCGAGCCACCTCCATGACCCCGGTGTTCGTCAACTCGCCGACGATGAGGTTGATGAAGTGGATTTGGTTGGCGCTGAAGGTGGTTCCGTCGAGGTAGTCGGCGAAGGCGTCCTTGGCGGCCTGGTGATCCAGCCCGACGAGGGAGCGAATGAACAGGCCGAGGCCGTGGGACTGCTCGCGGGCTTCGGCGATCGCGGCGGCGTCGCCCGCCCCGCTCTCCAGGAGCATCTGCTCCAGGGACTCAAGGTCGTTCGGGGTGAGCGGTTTGTTGCGGTACAGGCGCTGCAGGGCGATGTGGTCCTGGTGGGATTTGAGGTAGGCGGCGGCCTTGGCGTGGAAGCGTTGCATGTCGGTGCCGGGGGTGAACACCGGCAAGTCGATGACCTCGGGATCGGATAGCTCGTCCTGAAATGAGGTGTAGACGGCGTGCTTTTTGGTCTTGTCGAGGAACTGCGCCAACGCGCGCAGGCGACGTCGGGCGGACTCCAGCATGTGCGGGGTGACATCGACCCACCACCCATCTCCGGCGACCTCCTCTAACAGTTCGGCTTGGGCGGCCACGGCCGGGATGGTGGTGTTGGCGAGCAGCCCGGCGGTGATGTCTTGTACCTGGATACGCAGCCGGTCGGCCGCCCCGATGTCGCCTTGGAGGTCGGCGAGCTGGCGGCGCAGGATCAGCAGGTCGAACCGCTTGGCGTCCTCGTCGCTGTCACGGTGGGTGGTGGGCAGCCCGGCCAGGTGTTCAGCAATATCCTGGGCGGCTTCGGTGGTCATCGGGGTCCACGACGGCCACTGGCTGTAGTGCTCGACGAGTTGGCGGTGCGGGCGGACCAGGAAGTTGTCCAGCACCATCCCGGCCACGGTTTCGTGTAGGTGGTGGGCGAGGTCGAACCGCAAACCTTCCTCGCTGTCGACGCCGGACCCGGCGGGCGGCTCGACACCGTCCTTGGGGGTGTTGCGGGCATCCAGTTCGGTGACCAGGCTGAGTCGAGTTTCGAAGAGTCGCTGGTTGAGGGATTTCTGCAGCGATCCCTCGGTGCCGGGCAGGTCCTGGCTGAAGAACTCCAGGTTCCCGCAGAAATCGAAAACGTAGAAGTTGGTTTTGTCCTGGCCGGGGCCGAACAGGTTGGGGCGTAGCCGGGTGCCCCGTCCGATCATCTGCCAGAACTTGGTTTTGGAGCGGACGGGTTTGAAGAACACCAGGTTCACGACCTCGGGCACGTCGATGCCGGTGTCGAGCATGTCCACCGAGATCGCGATATGCGGGGCCTTGTCCGGCTGGGAGAAATCATCAATCAGCGATTGGGCGTAGCTGACCCCGTGGGTGATCACCCGGGCGAACGACCCCGCCTGGTCGGGGTACTGGATGTCGAAGCGTTGGGCGATGAACTCGGCGTGGCGCTGGTTCTTGGCGAAGATGATGGTCTTGCCCAGCCGGTCACCGTCGGCGACCTTGTGGCCCTTGTCCATCAGGGTGCCCAACACCTGATCGACGGTGTCCTCGTTGAACAGAAACCGGTTGATCTCCTCAGCGGACACCTCATCGGGGGCACCGTCCTCCCCCCATTCCAGGGCGTCCCAGGCGTCCTTTTCGTCCTCGGACAGATCGGCATACCGGATGCCCTGGCGCAGGAACTTGGTGCCGACCGACACCCCAACCGCCGGAACCAGAAACCCCTCCCGCACCGCGTCATCGAGGCCGTAGGCGTCGGTGGGCACCCCATCCTCAAGATGAAAAAGCCGGTAGGTGTTGTGGTCGACCTCATCCTTCGGGGTGGCCGTCAACCCGACCAGCAGCGAATCAAACCAGGAAAAGATCGCCCGATACTTCTGATACACCGACCGATGCGCCTCGTCGATGACCACCAGATCGAAATAGCCCGGCCCGAAAAGTCTTTTGCCGCCGTCGGTGTCGTTGATCAGGTTCATCATCGTCGGATAGGTGCACACATACACCCGGCCGTCGGCGACTTTCTCGGTCACCAGATTCACCGTCGTCGCATCCGGCAAATGAGCCTTAAAAGCGTTGGCCGCCTGGATCACCAGGGCGGTGCGGTCGGCCAGGAACAGGACGTTCTTGACCCACCCGGCCTCCATCAACTGTTTCACCAAGGCGATCACCGTCCGCGTTTTCCCCGACCCGGTCGCCATCACCAACAACGCCTGCCGCTGCTTGGCGGTGAAGGCCTCGTCGATCGCCCGGATCGCATGATGCTGATAGTGGCGTTCCACGATCTGGGAGTCGATTACCACGTCGGACAACGCCTTGCGGGCATGGCGACGGTGGATCAGCAGCCCCAACTCGTTGCGGGTGTAGAAGCCCTGCACCTCGCGCGGCGGGTAGCCGCCCGCGTCGTCCCACAGCCAGTGCTCGTAACCGTTGGTGAAGAAGATGACCGGGCGGCGACCAAACTGTGCCTGTAGGCAGTCGGCGTAGAGCTTGGCCTGCTGCTGGCCGATCTGGGGACTCTTGGTGGTGTTCTTGGCCTCCACCAACGCCAGCGGCAGCCCGTCCTCGCCCCAGAGCACGTAGTCGACGTAGCCCTTGCCGTTGTTGGGCGGCATCCCGCTGACCTCGTACTCGCGATCCTTAGGATCGGCCAGGGGCCAGCCCGCCTCGGCCAGCAGCACGTCGATGAAGGTGTCGCGGGTCTCGGCCTCGGAGTAGTCCCGGTTATCGACCACGGTGTTGGCGGCCTGGGCGGCCTTGATCTGCTCGCGCAGCGCGGCGATCTCAGCATCCTTGGACGCCGCCAGTTCGTCCTTGGCGGCCAGGGCCTTGGCGTGCGCCTCGTCCTGCTGGGCGAACTTCTGGGCGAGTTGGGCCACCTCTTCCCTGGTGAGCGGGGCGGCCTTCTTCGCCAACCCGGGGTCGAACACCGCCTTCAGCGGCACCACGTCCGGGTTGGCCGAATAGTGAAACGCGGCCCACACCATCACGTGGTGCAGCTCCCGCAGCGCGTCCAATGCCGCCCTGGGTGGGATCGGCTTCTGGTCGTGCACCGCGTGGTTGCCCAGCTTGCGGATCAAGTTCATCTTGGTCGCGTTGGCGACCCCGACCTTCGCCTTGAACCCCGCGTCATTGATCCGCGCCGCCAGATCACTCACATACGGAACCTGCAGCCCCAGAACGTTATACAGATAGTCGACCAGGTGCTCGACGGCCCGGCGACTGTAGAAGCACGCCGAACGCGGGTCACTGAGGGCATAGCTCTCGGCACGGGCACAGTCGGAGTAGGTCTCCGGCCAGCCGACCTGCTTCAGGAACAAAAAGTTAGACATCCGACCACCTAGTCATAGTTGACCGGCGAAGGCCGTCGCCCGCAGTGATGAACGAAGTTCGTCGTACCGACGGCTTGCTCGGAGGGCCGAATCTTCAAACTGCTTTATCTGTCCGACAGCGTCGGCGAACCTGCGCTGCTCAGTTACTGGAACATCAGGGATGAACAATTTTCCAAGGTTGCGGCGAGAAATCCTCGACCGCGTCGTGCCCGTTGCGAATTGGGCAAGCTGTGTCCTGAACTTGGCGGAGTTAATCGCGGCCATAAGCCAGGTCGGTTCGTGAACTCTCGGGTCGGGGCGGATGACACATACATCGACGACAGTGACGCACGGTCGAACATCGCCGGGAAATATGCAAGCTCTACCTAAAGGATCGGGCATTCGGGCGACCAAGATGTCGTCTGCCGCTAGGAAAGTACAGCGAAGTTCCTTTGCTTTCTCCACAGTCAGAAACCGTGATGACCGGTTTAACCAGATGCCGTCGCCCACGTCCGCAAGTTGGGTCAGCCGAACACCCCCCTGCGGGTCTTGATCCTTGGACTCCACCCAGTCGCCGTCCGTAAAGACCTCAGCGGTGCTGAGGGCCTCTCCGAATTCAACCCAGTCCGTCCGCTCGCTGTAGTACATCTCCGCAAAAAGTGACGCGGTGAGTTCGGGTATCGCGGCAAGCAATTTCTGGCGACTCTGTTGAAGTGCGTCGGCTTGGTCGAGGATCGCGGCGATCCGCCGCTGCTCATCAAGCGGCGGCATCCACACCTGATGGCTTTTGACATCGGAGGGCTTTATGAAGGGCTGGCCCGTTCCAGAACGATGCCAACGGCTTTCATCGTCAAGCTGGTACCAGAGAAATCGCGGATCGACGCGGTCGAGGTCGGGCAAGATCAACTGGGTGTTGGCCAACGAAGTCCATTCACCCTCGGCCAGAAAACACTTTCCACAACGGGCACCGATGGATGAGAGGACGACAGCGGGCCTGCGGTACTCAGCCTGAGAAACCATCCCGTTAATGCCGCCTGCGCCGTAGGCCGGGTAGCCGTCGTCAACAAAATCCTTGCCGCTAAGTCCGAGCTTGCCCCCGCCCTTGATCTCGGCGACGCTCTGTAGGGCTACCATCTTCACGACAGCATCGCCTTCAAGTCGGCGAGGCCCTGCATGATCTCCTGCTCCAGCTTTTCGATGTCGGCGATGATCTCCAGCGGGGGCCGGTGCTCCACGTCGTCGTGGACGATCTCCTTGTAGCGGTTCAGGGACAGGTCGTAGCCCTGGGCGACAATGTCGTCCTTCAGCACGCAGAAGGACTGCTCGGTGCGCGCCCGATCCCGCTCCGTGGTCATGCGCTGGCTCCAGCGGGTCAGAACGTCGGGCAGGTCGTTGGCCTCGACCGGGTTGCGCTTGTCGTCCAGCGAGAAACCGTCGGCCTGGACGTCGTAGAACCAGACCTCGTCGGTGCCGCCGCTGTTGGTCTTCGTGAAGAACAAGATCGCCGTGGAGACCCCGGCGTAGGGCCGGAACACCCCCGAGGGCAGCTTCACCACCGCATCGAGCTTCTGGTCTTCGACCAGGATGCGGCGCAGGTCTTTGTGGGCCTTGGACGAGCCGAACATGACACCGTCCGGAACGATGACCGCCGCCCGGCCACCGGGCTTCAGCAGCCGCAGGAACAAAGCCAGGAACAGCAGTTCGGTCTTCTTGGTCTTGACCACCCGCTGCAAATCCTTGGCCGTGGACTCGTAGTCCAGGCTCCCGGCGAAGGGCGGGTTGGCCAGGATCAGTGAGTACTTGTCTTCGTCGCCGCTGGCACCCTCGGACAACGAGTCCCGGTACCGGATGTCGGGGGCTTCCACGCCGTGCATGAGCATGTTCATCGAGCCGATCCGCAGCATGGTGGCGTCGAAGTCGTAGCCGTGGAACATGCTGTGGTGAAAGTGATGCCGTTGAGCGGCGTCAGTCAACGCCTGTGGATGGGTGTCACGGACATACTCGGCGGCGGCGACCAGGAACCCCGCCGTCCCACACGCGGGGTCGCAAATCTCATCGGCGGGTTGGGGGGCGACCATGTCGACCATCAACGTGATGATGTGCCGGGGGGTGCGGAACT
>JAUPKM010000020.1 GCA_030837445.1 Actinomycetota bacterium | reverse complement strand
TGCCTACCGGTCGTCGTCATCGGGATGGCGGTGCTCGGGTTCGGCGTTCCCTGGCTGGTCGTCGGCTTGATGACGCTCGTCCAGCGTCGAACACCGATCGCCGTGCTCGGGCGAGTCGCGACGGCGGTGGAGATGATCGTCGGCGTCCCGCAGGTCATCTCGATCGCCGTCGGCGCGGCGCTCGTCACGGTCATCGACTACCGGATCCTGATCGGGACGATCGCGACCGTGGTAGCCGCCTGTTCGGCGTACGTGCTGACCCGCTCCGCGACGGACACCCCAGGGCCTGCCTCGACGTCGTGAGGCCTTCCAGTCTGATCGTTCGAAAGGGACACTGGAACAACAGTTGACGCCAGCCTTCGTCTGTCACTTTGCTGAGGTGAGTTGGCGATACGCCCGGGTGTATCGGGCGCACGTGCTAATCCGAAAAGGGAAGGTGACCAGGACTACGCAACGTCATGCAACAGCCGGTCGCACGCCGGCACGAATTCACTGTCATGTTCATGATGGCCGCAGGAAGGACGTCGCGCAGCCAGATGTGATTCTGCTCGGATGCCCACGAGTCGCCCGCCGGCCGGGTATACAGGACCGAGGCACTCTCGATTTGATCCCGCACCGCTACCCTGAGGAGTCCCTCGCACATGGTGCACGCAGCTGAGACGTCCCTGCAGAAGCTGTTGGAAGGGACGAAGCAGTATCAGGTTCCCCTGTACCAGCGGACCTACCAGTGGGGGACCGACCAGCTTCGCCGGTTGTGGGAGGACGTGGCAGCCCTGGCAGAGGACCGCGGCGAGCGCGGGACAGGGATCACCCACTTCATCGGCTCACTCGTGCTCGCCCCGAGCCCCGCGCTCGGGCCGACGGGTGTCCAGGGCTTTCTGGTCGTCGACGGTCAGCAGCGGCTGATGACTTTGACGCTCCTACTGTGCGCAATCCGTGATCACCGTACGGCTACCGAGACTCAACGGCACTTCGACCGGATCAACGAGAAGTACCTGATCAACAAGTGGGAGGACGGTGCTCCGTCCAAGCTCATGCCGACGCAGGCCGACCGACATTCATACCTGGCCTGCGTGCACGCGACCGGTCAAGCTGGAGGAGCGGACGCTGTCGGAGCAGCCTACCGGTTCTTCCGTGCGCGGCTACTGGAGCGGGACGATCCGGATGATCCGTTGAACATCCAGAGTGTCGAAGAGGCCGTGATCAGCGGGTTGTCGGTGGTAGCTGTCACCGCCCAGCACGGAGACAACGCCCACCGGATCTTCGAGTCGCTGAACAACACGGGTCTACGCCTGACCCAAGGGGATCTTCTCCGCAACTACCTGTTCATGCGGCTGCCGACCCGGGGCGACCACGTTTACAGGACCCTGTGGCTCCCTCTGCAGGAGCTTCTGTCGAGCGACGACCTTGAACTCCTGTTCTGGCTCGACCTGGTCCAACGCGACGAGACCGCCAAACAAGGCGACACGTACGCTCTGCAGCAAGCTCGTCTCGATCGCTTTGACGGTGAAGCCGCTATCGAGCGGGAGATAGCCCGCTTCGCCCAGCTCGGCCGCCTTCTGGCCGCCATCCTCGACCCGACGCTCGAGACCCATACAGGTGTGCGCAGAGGTTTACACCGGTTGAATGCCTGGGGCACGACGACCGTCTACCCCATCCTTCTGCATCTGCTCGAACGCCGTGCCCGCGGTGCCGCCCATGACGCTCAGGTGGTCACCGCGCTCAGCTGGCTGGAGAGCTACCTGGTACGGCGGGTCGTATCGGGGAAGGCGACCAACAACCTGAACCGGATCTTGCTGCGCGCCGTTCCTGAGATTGCCGAACGTGACCCGGTGGACGCCGCCCTCCGGACGTATCTTTCCACCGGGCGCAAGTTCTGGGCCAACGATGCCGAGATCCGTCAGGCGGCCCGGACGGTGTCGTACTACTGGAGCGGGCGAGTGGCCCAGAAGGCTCTGATCCTGCGCTGGTTGGAGGAGTCGCTCGGGAGCAAGGAGCCGGTGACGTTCAAGGGTCTGACGCTGGAGCACGTTCTTCCTCAGACTCCGACGCCGGCGTGGCAGACCATGCTTGCCGAGGGGTTGGACGACGGCGAGGACATCGACTCCGTGTACCAGTCCCTACTGCACATCATCGGGAACATCACGCTCACTGGTTACAACCCCAAGCTGAGCAACAGCCCGTTCGAGACCAAGCGGCACGAGCTCGAACACAGTGCCCTGCTGATGAACCAGGAGATCGCCCTTAACGAACGCTGGGGGAGAAACGAGATCCTCGCCCGTGCCGACACGCTCGCCGAGCGGATCATCGATCTGTGGCCCGGCCCCGACCCGTCTGCGATCGAGGAACTCCACGACCCGGCCTGGTCGGCGCTTCTGCAGGTGCTTGCCGAGATCCCGGCCGGCAGATGGACGACCTACGGTGATGTCGCAGCCGTGATCGGAAGCCACCCCGTCGCCATCGGCACCATGCTCGGCTCCCGTCCCGCCCCGAACCCCCAGCGTGTCCTGCAGTCAGGTGGCACTGTCTCCCCGAACTTCCGCTGGGTGGACCCTGATCGAACTGACGACCCCCACGACGTTCTTGCCGCTGAGGGGGTGCAGTTCGACACCACAGGCAAGGCGAGCTCGCAACAACGGATCTCCGCGGAGAACCTCGCCCTGCTGACGGACCATGTCATGAACGGCGATGGCGAGGAAACGCCTCACCCGTGCGGGATCGCTGAGGGCTGCAGTTCGAGCGCCTGACGGCCCTGAACCGCTCTGGGCGGGCACTCGACGACTCAGCACGCTGTGGGCCAGCGGAACCGGTGAGCCGACGCTCACTCGCCGGCGGAACAATGGC
>JAUPKM010000178.1 GCA_030837445.1 Actinomycetota bacterium | reverse complement strand
GCCTGCTGACCACCGTCGCCTGGCAGCACCCCGATGGCAGACGGGAGTTCGCTCTGGAGGGATCGGTCTTCGTGACCGGCTCGGCCGTCCAGTGGCTCCGGGACGGGCTACAGATCATCGACAGCGCATCCGAGTCGGAGGATCTTGCCCTAAGTGTGCCGGACAGCGGCGGCGTCGTATTCGTCCCAGCCCTGACCGGTCTGGGCGCCCCGGACTGGGATCCGCACGCCCGCGGAACGATCCTGGGGATCACCCGCGGCACCACCCGGGCCCACCTCGTGCGGGCCACGTTGGAGGCGATCGCGTACGAAGTGCGCGATGTGGTCGACATCATGACCCACGAGTCCGGAGTGCAGCTACCACGGCTGGCGGTCGATGGTGGCGCCTCCGCCAACAACTTCCTGTGCCAGACCCAGGCCAACCAACTGCAGGTGCCCGTGGTGCGGCCAGCCATCCTGGAGACCACCGGATTGGGGGCGGCCTTCCTGGCGGGGCTCGGAACTGGTGTCTGGTCGTCGCAGGAGGAGCTGGCAGCCACTTGGCGAGAGGATGCCCGGTTCACTCCGGGCGCGCAGGACGCGAAGGGCCACCGCCGTTGGCGGACCGCGGTGGAGCGGTCCAAGGGCTGGGCGGCGCTGGAGTAGGTCCGGGCGTTAGGCCGCGTTGCTGGTGTCCACCGAAACCCGGGCGTCCTCAACCAACGGTCCGCCGGTGAGCTCGGGTCGGTCCCCGGCCTGCACCTCCTTGGCCCGAGCAGAGTAGATGTCGACGTACTCCTGCCCGGACAGTTCCATCAGTTCGTACATCAACTCGTCGGTCATCGAGCGCAGCACGAACCGGTCGTTCTCCATCCCCTCATAGCGGGAGAAGTCAAGCGGCTTGCCGATCCTGATCCCGACCCGCATGATTTTGGGGAGCTTCTTGCCGGGCGGTTGAATCTTCTCGGTGTCGATCATGGCGACCGCCAACACAGGCACCCCCGCCTCAAGCGCCATTCGTGCCACCCCTGTCTTCCCGCGATAGAGCCGGCCATCCAGCGAACGGGTGCCTTCCGGGTAGATGCCGAGTAGCTTCCCCTCGGCCAACACCCCGAGTGCGGTATTCATTGCGGCCTCGCTGGCATGCCCGCCCGACCGGTCGACCGGTACCTGGCCAACAGCCTTGAAGAACAGTTTCGTGAAGAAGCCCTTGATTCCGGGACCGTTGAAGTAGTCCGACTTAGCCATGAACGTGATCCGGCGCTTGCACACCAGAGGCAGGAAGATCGAGTCGGAGAACGACAGATGATTGCTTGCCAGAATCGCCGGCCCGGTGGCCGGGATGTTCTCCAGCCCCTCCACCTTGGGTCGGAAGAACAGCCGCAGCAGCGGACCCACCAGGATGTACTTCATCAACCAGTACAACACTGGGCGCTCCTCGGTCGGAATGTTTCCGACATGGTCAATGGCAGTTCGGGTGGTGGTGCGGGTCACCCCCGAGGGGCAACGGTCACCAAATCCTAGACGACTCGGTCCCGACCTTGCGAGCCCCTGGCACCGGACGATCGGAGGGGCCGCTGGGAGCACTGTTTCGGACGGCTGGCACCACGCCTGCGCCCGGGCAGATCCGCCAGACCGGCCGCCGGAGCGGATCCGGTGCCCGCCGCCGGTGCCGGTCCATGGGATCATACTCCGACGGAACCCCGCCGGTCGGCGGTCGATTGTCGACCATCGCCCGACACGCCACTCGATCCACAGCACCCGAGCCGCAGCCGCGGACCACTGGAGGAACCAATGCCGATCGCCGACGATGCCGAATCCTTCGCTGCCGCTGGCAGTCGCACCGGTGTCCTGGTCAGTCATGGCTTCACCGGGAGCCCCAAGTCGATGCGCCCTTGGGCCGAGCACCTCGCGGCGGCCGGTTACACAGTCGAACTCCCCCGGCTGCCAGGCCACGGGACGTCCTGGCAGGAGATGAACAAGACCCGTTGGCAGGATTGGTACGCGGAACTCACGCGCGTCCTCGCCGACCTGCAGGAACGCTGCGACCAGGTATTCGTGATGGGACTGTCGATGGGTGGCTCGCTGTCGTTGCGGCTCGCCGAGGAATACCCCGACCTGGCCGGCGTGGTGATTGTCAACGCGGCCGTGCACACAGAGCGTCCGGACAGGTTCGTGCTGCCGGTGCTGCGCCATGTCGTGCCGGCCTTCCCCGGGATCACCAACGACATTAAGAAGCCCGGTGTGGACGAGGGGGGCTATTCGAAGATCCCGCTGCAAGCCGCCTACTCACTGACCAAACTCTGGGAAGCGGTCAAGACTGACATCGCCGATGTGCACCAGCCCCTGTTGATCTTCCGCAGCGCGGAGGACCACGTGGTGGAGGCCTCGAACACCGAGTGGATCTTGGACCACGTGTCGAGCGAGGACGTCGTCTTCATCGAACTTGAGAACTCCTACCACGTCGCCACCCTCGACTACGACGCCCCGCTCATCTTCACCGAGAGCGTGGACTTCATCGAGCGGGTTCTGGCCAGTCGGGCCTAGCGGCCATGGCGGGACCGATGGACGCCCCGGAAACGCGCCCGGACCTCATCCCGTTGATCGACCTCGACCGGGGCGAGGCCGACCAGTTGGTTGACGCGCTCACCAATGTCGGGCTGGAAGCCGTCACCGCCCGAGTCGATACCGGCGGCCCTGACGGCGCACTGACCCGATCCCTGGTGCGGGTATTCGTACCGCGAAGTGAACTCTCCGATGCCCGCAGGGTGGTCGCGGGAGTGCTGCCCCAGATGGGCACGGGCCGCCCGAAGGAGCACCCGCCCGAGGCCACGCCAGCGGACTCGGGCCGGCTGGACGTGTCCGAGTCCGAGCAATGGTCCCAGATTGTCGCCGATCTGCGCGCCGATGGGGTGTCCACAGAGGTGCCGGCTGGCGCGGACGTCGCTCCCGCCCGGCGTGACGATTTCATGCCGGACCAGCAGGATCGCTTCACCCCGCCGGATCCCCCTCCGCTGCCCCGACTCAGCCGGGCCGCGATGGCGGCGTGGGCGGCGATCGTGGGTGGTATCGGTCTGGTCGTACTGTCCACGATTCTGGGGTTGACCGGGATTCTGACGGTGCTCGGCGTCGCGGGTTTCGTGGCTGGCTTCATCGCGTTGGTCGCACGCGCTGGCAGCGGTCGGAGCGGTCTGGATGACCACGACGACGGCGCGGTCGTCTAATCCTCCGCGTCAGCGGACCAGTCGGACCGGATCGCCGTCCATCTTGGCGGTCCAAGTGGTGGCGTCGTACTGCTCCCGGCTACTCCCGATCTGAGCCCGTACCCAGCACTTGGACTGGTCGTCGTCGAGTGCGCACCGATAGTCACGCGGGATCGGAATTCGAAATCTCAGCCAGTGCGAGTCGGACACGGGTCGAGAGGTGAGGATCGAGCACGGGGCGGCTGCCACGACGAGCGCCCCAGAGACGTCACAACGCCCGAGCGGTAGGTCGCTGTCGGGACCCAGCAGTGTCAATCGGAGCTGACCGGCGGCGTCACCAAGGTCGAAAATCCCCACCTCCAGCGTCCTGCCTGCCGCAGAGGAGTCCAGCCGCACGAGATGGAACCGGGAGGTGCCGGAGGCGATGTTGATGTACGCCCCGAGACGCTCCTGCGCCATCACCGCCACCCCACCGGTTTGACCCTCCAACCAGCCTCGCAGGGCGTAGCGGTTCTGTCCGGCGCCGACGCCGGTGGTCACCGTCACCGTGTAGTCCCCCGGCGTGACTGCCGTGGCCGGGCAGATCTCGGCCCATCGGTGGAAGGTCCGCCGCAGCGCCAGACCTGCGACGCCGCCGACACCCGGCCGCAGTCGGGTCGCCAGCGTCGTGGTCAATCCGTCGAACCCCTGGTAGCTCGTGACCGGGCACAGCAGAGCACCAGTGCTGGGCTCCCAACTGGACACGCCGGGCCGCCGAGGGGTCACGGTCGTGGTCATCGCCAGGGCCGCCTTGGAGTCGTCGTCGTAGGGGTATACCCCCTGGGAATCACCGGCGCAGAAGGGTCCCGGACCCGGCGCGTAGCGGGCATTGCTGACACCCCCCGAG
Source organism: Actinomycetota bacterium (assembly GCA_030837445.1). Taxonomy (GTDB): domain Bacteria; phylum Actinomycetota; class Actinomycetes; order S36-B12; family UBA10799; genus JACJWR01. Next base: position 3,601 of record JAUPKM010000178.1, on the reverse strand, counting down.
TTCACATACTCGTTGGTCAGCACGCGATTGGCCCCCGCCAACGCACTGACCAACGAGCCAGCACGATTGAACACCCCGGTGCAGCTCGATCCGGTCGCCACCCAGCCGAGGTCATAGCCCTGCAGCCGAAGAACGCCGGGCCGCGTGACTCGGATGACGTAGGTATATCCGCCCGGCCGGTAGTCAAGGTTGCGCCCGGGTGGCCGGGGGCCGAATCCGTCCTGGCTGCAGCCATCGGGGGTGTTGTCCGCTGGCCCCCAGACGCACCGCCGCGCCGTCACCGCATCCCCGTGCTCCTTGTTGGAATCGGGTCCCTGGATTGCGGTCCACAACCGGCCGCCACCCCGACAGCCAGCACCGCCGACGGCCCACTGAGCCGGTCCGCCCCCAGCGCCAGGCATTTCCTCATTTCCGATCACATTGCAGGGGCTGCCGAGCACCAGCGGCCGCGCGAAATCTGCCACCGCCAACCGGGACACGGTGTGCGCTGGGACTCCGAGCAGCTCTCCGAAACCATGCTTGACGGGTACGGATACCCTGACGCTCAACCTGCTCGGATACCCGGGCACGCGGGCTACTTCGACATTGGCAGCCGGGATGCCGTTGGCGCGAGCCGCTGCCCTGGCGTCACTATCGGCCCGCGAGGGGTCAGCCGGCAGAAAGACCACACCGGCCAGCGCTGCCGAATCGGCCGCCCGTTGGGCCTGCTGACCGCTGAGCTGCAACCGCGCCAGATCGACTCCGAGCACGGCCGAACCGATCAGGATTGGCAGCGTGGCCAGGGCCACCAGCACCGCGGCCGCCCCGCGGTCGGAGCTGCGGTCGCTGCCGCACTCGGATTCCCGCCTCGGCGGTCGCTGGCGGCTGAGCTGTGCGCCGATCGGGGCGGTCATGGTCGACACCTGCCGCTGGTCTCAACCATCGGCTCGAACCGCATCACGGCCCGCTGGGATAACGTCCGTTCACCGATTAGACCTGCAGTCATGGGCGCGTGACGGGCCAATACCCGAACCCCGACAGATTGGGCGGTGACCATGCAGGCATCGATACTGCTGGCCGGCCAGCTGCCACCGTTCGGTACGAACCTGCCTTGGGTCGGGTCGAATCGGAACCGCAAGCAGGCGGTAGTGCAACCGATCGAGAAGCCGCCGTTGCCGTCTGCGCCCGGGTATCCCTCCCGATTGGCCCGGTACACCCAGACCTCACTTATCTGGGTTAGTGCAACGCCGGTCCCCGCGCGGGCCAGCGCTTCCACGGCATCGACAGCGAATGCCTCCTGACGTGGCTCGGCGGATGCCGTGCGGGCAGCGCTGCGGACCGCCGCGGACAAACCGATGCTGCCTCGCAGCAACATCGCGGTCTCGATCAGCCCGAGCAATACCGCGATAAGCAACGGCAGCACGATTGCCGCTTCCACCGCGACCGCGCCGGAGTCCCGGTGAATCCACGCCCCGCGCATCCGCAGGTCAGGACCAGCCGATTCCGGGCGGGCAGTTCGGGGTCGGCGACTGCGCCAATCGCCGACCCCGAACACCCACCCGATCCCCCCAATCCGGTCACCGTCGACGTTGCCGAGCTCGTCCCCCACAAGCCGACCCCTTCGACGATGCCACAGCCCCCCTGGGCGCGCGTCCTGCTCGGACGCTCACCCGCCGTGCGGGCATGTCATCAACGATAGGTCGGTTGACTGAACCGCCGCTGTCACTATCCACAGGGCCCTCGGTCTCGACCCGACCGGCCAACAGTCAGGAGTAGAGGTCAGCCACGTCGTCCGCGAATTCGACCATCACCACGTTGCGCTTGAGCTTCAGGGAGGGCGTCAGTTGGCCCCCCTCCTCGGTCCAGTCCACCGGCAACACCTGGAACCTCTTGATCGCCTCTGCATGGGAGACCGCCTTGTTGGCCCCGTCCACCACCGCCGAGATCTCTGCCAGCAGCTCAGGGTCGACCGCGGCCTGGTCCATGCTGTAGGGAGTCGACTTTCCGTGCTGTCCGGCCCAAGCATCCAGTGACTCCGGGTCGAGCGTTATCAGGGCCGCAATGTAGGGCTGCTGATCCCCGACCACCATGCATTGGCTGACCAGCCAATGCGAGCGCAGCCGGTCCTCGAGCACCGCAGGTGCGACGTTCTTGCCGCCGGCGGTGACGATCAACTCCTTCTTGCGGCCCGTGATCCGCAGATAGCCATCCGAGTCGAGTTCGCCGATGTCACCGGAATGGAACCAGCCGTCGGGCTCGATCGCCTCGGCGGTGGCCTTTGCATTGCGCCAGTAGCCAAGGAATATCTGATGACCGGCCAGCATGATTTCGCCGTCCGACGCGATCCTGACCGACGCACCGGGGATCGGTTTGCCCACGGTGCCGATCTTGACCTTGTCCGGCCGATTCAAGGTGGAGGCGCCACTGGTCTCGGTCAGTCCGTAACCCTCCAGGATCGTGATGCCGATACCCCTGAAGAAATGGCCCAGTCGTTCCCCCAACGGTGCACCACCGGACACGGCCCATTCGACCTGACCACCCAACGCCGCACGCAATTTGCGATAGACCAACCGGTCGAAGATCACGTGCTTGACTCGCAGCAGCAAGCTGGGGCGACCCCTGTCGAGGGCCCGGCTGTAGTCGATCGCAACGCCGGCAGCGGTCGCAAAGATCTGACCCTTGCCGGCTGCCTCTGCCTTCTGCTGGGAGGCGTTGAATACCTTTTCGAACACCCGCGGGACGCTCAGCAGGAAGGTCGGCTTGAAAGCGGCCAAATCGTCCAGCAGGTTCTTGAGGTCCGCGGAATGGCCCAACACGGTCCCGGAATTGATGCAGCCGATCTGGATCAGTCGACCGAATACATGCGCCAACGGCAGGAACAGCAAGGTGGATGAATGCCCGGTCAGGAAGATGTCCGGCATGCTGTTGACGATGTTGCGGATCTCGAACATGAAGTTGCCGTGGGTGAGTTCGCAGCCCTTGGGACGGCCGGTCGTGCCTGAGGTGTAGATCAGGGTCGCAATCGAATCGGGAGTCAGTGCCTCCCGCCGGGCGGCGACCTGGCTGTCCGGTACTTGCTTTCCACCGGCCACCAGTGCGTCGATCGCGCCGTCGTCGAACACCCACGGCTCCGCCACCGCGGGCAGTCGACCCTTCACTTCGGCCAGCACCGACAGATGCTTGTCGCCTTCCAGGAACACCGCGACCGCCTCGGAGTCCTCCAGAATCCACTCCACCTGCTCCGCCGATGACGTCTCGTAGATCGGCACCGTCACCGCCCCGGCGTACCAGATCGCATAGTCGGCCAGCGTCCACTCGTAGCGGGTGGCGGACATCAGTCCGACCCGGTCCCCAGCACCGACCCCGGCGGCGATCAGCCCCTTCGCGACGGCGGCACCCTGATCGCGGAACTCTGCACCGGTGACCTCTACCCAGTTCTTGCCCAACCGACGGCGAAGCGCGATCCGGCTCGGGGACTCACGGGCAATCCGTTCCACGTCGTCACACAGACTGCCGCTGGCCGGATAAGGCACCAGGACCGGCTCCCGGAATTCCGACATTTGTTCCACCTCTCGTCAGGGCGACCGGGTCACAGCCGCATCGGTGCTAGGGGCGCCAGTGG
>JAUPKM010000177.1 GCA_030837445.1 Actinomycetota bacterium | reverse complement strand
CCGCGGGTGCGGTGGCCGCCACCGGCAAGGCGGCGTTCTTCCTCTTCATGTACCTGGAACTGCTGGACGCGTCCTTCAGCTTCGACGGGGTAGTGGGCGCTTTCGCGATCACGTCGGACATCTTCGTGATCGCGGCAGGGCTGGGGATCGGCGCGTTCTATGTGCGGTCGATGACGATCTTCCTGGTTGAGCGGGGGACATTGTCGAGGTTTGTCTTCCTCGAGCATGGCGCGCACTACGCGATCGGGGCGCTTGCAGCGCTGCTCCTGATCTCGATCGCGCATGAGGTACCGGAACTGGTCTCGGGTCTCATCGGCGTCGGTTTCATTGCCGTGGCGCTGCTGTCGTCGGTGCTTCGCAACCGTCGTCTGGCGGCTCGCCAGGAAGCGTCTGCCGCGGGGCCGGCGGCAGGCTCTCAAGCGAATACCCCGGGTTGACGGTTGACGCGAAGACCCCTGCTAGTGCATGCCATCCAGGTTCAGGGTCAGTCGTGAGCCGTCGACGACCTTGCTCAGCGCCCAACCGGTCAACGTCGAACTGTCCACCTTGGCGTAGGCGCCGCCGCTGAGGTCGAAGGTGCCGTCTTCGCGGACAACTCCGAGAGTGGTCACTGAGCTTGCGCGGTCCGGTGTGGGGGTCGGCGAGAAGTAGACGCGCAGAGGGGCGGCGGGGGTGAAGGTGTTGCAGTACTGCAGGCCGGCGGCTTTGGCGCACAGTGAGCCGCTGATGTCCATCTGGAGGCCGGAGACTTGGACCCGTGCTGTGGATTGATCCACACTTCCCGACGTCGACTTGCCGTGTAGTGAGACCTGCGCGTTGTGCCAGGTTATGTAGGACGACAGGCCCCCATCGGCCACCGGGCTTCCCTTGACTGTGAAGTTGGTGACGGTCCCGCCGCCTCCTGCGTCTCGCTGGACGGTGTCCACGGTGCCGACCCCGGAGGCAAGAATTGGACCGAAGTCCCCGTACCGGGTATTGAGCAGGATACTTCCGCCGGAGTTCAGGTACTTCCTGGCAGCCGTCGGACTCGCGTCAGGCAACGCTGACGTGGCCGCGACCTGTGGTGGCGACCCGGGCGCGAGAGCAGCAGACGATGCGGCCAAGCTGCCGGTAGCGATGCAGGCCAGCGACACTGCTACGGCGGTGCGCCCAACCACCGCCCGTCGGATGCCGTTGGGTGGTGCTGCCTCGGTGGATCGATCGGGCGCGATTTCCGAGGTAGTCGCCTTGTTGTGTTCCATCGTGACTCCCAAGATTGCTAGATATGAGACGGCGTCGTATATCTAGCAATCTTCCCTGTGGCATGGGGTTTCATACCTGCTTCGGGCAGTGGCTGACCATTTGCGCGCAGACCCCCCCGGGCCCTGCGGCCGATACTGGGACAAGACGTGCATGTATCGCCGTATGCTGCCTTCACGCTGACTGTGGTGATTGCGAAGGAGACGACCGTGCTGGGTACCGGTAAGAAGGGGGACCCGTGGTTGCTCACGACTCCTCCCGGAACGTCCGAATTCAGCATGTACCGGGACGACCAGTCCGATCCTCCGACACTGTTCTGTCAAGTGGGTTCCACTTGGCTGAGATACCAAGCTCGGGCAATCGACGATCTGCATGATTGGTTGGTCGAGCAAGGTGATTGGGTCCCCCTCGGTGCTGCGGATGAGAAGAAGGTCCCAGCATCGGGCACGGTAGAGGCCTGGGGGCGCTCGCCTGATAACCCGGTGGGCGGTTGGTACGGCCTTCGGAACGGTTACCGTGGCCGGTTCGGAATGTACCTGCCCCCACTGCTCGAAGCGCTCGGACTAGCCGAGGTCACACATGATGCGCGCAACAACCGGATGCGAGCACTCTGAATCACGCACCTGCCTCGCGTTGCTCGGCGGGTGACCCTCACCGCCCAGGCACGGACTGAGGGCCTACTGCTCCTTCACGACGGAATACCAGATGCGGTCCGCGACGAGTTCTATCCGCTCGCCGATCCGCAGGCAGCCCTGCAGGTGTTCGCGCTGCAGCATGGCTGCTTGGAAGTCGGTCGCGATCGCCAATTCCCTGCCAGCCTTGGAGTAGATCTTCTCCATTCGGCGGCCGTTCTTGGTGGCCGCGTCGGCCGCGCCTGTCGCCGCAGCGGGGTCGTTATGCAGCGCAGCGATCGCCACCACCAGATTCCCCACTCCCTCCTGCGCCTGCTGAGCCATCAGGGCAGTGGTCTCAGCCGGGCCGATGCCCATCATGTCGGCATCGCGGACGACGTTCTTGGCGACGTTGAGTACCGCATCCAGCCGCTCGGACAACGTGAACAGGTCCTCGGCATCGACCGGAGTGGTGAAGGCGCGGCGCAGTTGCTGGGCCAGTTCGCGCCGAACCGTGTCCGCGGAGTGTTCGGCGTCTCTGAGAATCCGACGCTGCTCGGGGTCTCCTTGCGACCACAGCAGGAAGGCCGTCATGCCGGTGACGGTCACCTCGGCCTGCCGGTTGAGGGTGCCCAACACATCGGGTGTCTCGGGTAGAAACCAGCGCTGTTTCATAGCCACATCCTTCCGAGCAGGCAGAGCAAGGCAGCGATGATGGCGCAGGCCGGCATCGTGACAACCCAGGCCGCAAGGATGTCACGCACCACGACCCAGCCGACGTGGCGCGTGTGCCGCGCCGCGCCGACGCCGACGACCGACGAGGACACCACATGCGTTGTACTGACTGGGGCGCCCAGCATGGATGCCGCCCCGATCACCAACGCGCTCGAGCCTGAACTGGCCACTCCGTCGACTGGTCGCAGCCGGTAGATTCTGCGGCCGATGGTGTGCACGATCCGCCAGCCGCCGAGTGCGGTCCCGATCGTCAGCGCGGCGCCGCAGGCGACCTTCACCCACATCGGTACGACGAAACTGCTCAAGGCTCCGCCCGCCACCAGTGCCAGCGTGACCACCCCCATGGTCTTCTGGGCGTCGTTGGCGCCGTGCGTGAAGGAAAGTGCCGCCGAGGCCACCCATTCACCGCCCAGCACTGGTCGTCGCAGTCTCTTGCTGGCCCGGCGCATGCCGGGGCGGATCGCCCGCATCACCAGCCAGGCAACCGCGGCACCGAGGACGGGCGAGACAGCCAGGCCGATGAGCGCCCCAAAGACCCCCACCGGCTTCCACCCGTCCAGCCCACCCCAGTTGATCGCTGACAGCCCGGACATCACCAGACCGGCCCCGACCAGACCGCCGATGAGGGCGTGTGAGGAGGACGACGGCAAGCCCAGATACCAGGTGAAGATGTTCCAGCCCAGGCCGGCGAGGAGGGCGCTGAGCAGCACCACGAGGGTCTGTGACGCGTCGAGGGTGACGATCCCGCCGATGGTGTCGGCGACCGCGGTCGCCACCAGGATCGGCCCGAGCATGGTGAACACCGTCGCCATCAGAACGGCCGGTCCCGGCCGAGCCGCCCGAGTGGCGACCAGTGCCGCGATCGAGTTCGACGAGTCGTGGAAACCGTTGGAGACGTCGAAGGCAAGCGCGACGATGACCACTGCGACCAGCACCGCGTCCACAGTCCGGTTGTACCAGCAATCCCGGCGCACCCGCGAGCGCGTCGTGCCGACATTGGCCCAGGTGGCCGGTTGGGGAGGTTCAGGAATGTGATCCGGAGATGTTCATGACGATCACGCCAGCGATCACCAGGGCCATTCCGGCCATGATCGGCAGGGTCAGTCGTTCACCGAACAGCACCGCCGCCGCTATCGCGATCCCGACGGTTCCCACTCCGGACCAGATCGCGTACGCGACTCCCACCCCGATGGTCTTGAGCGCCTGTCCCAACAACGCGAAGGACACCACATACGCGATCGCCACTCCGATTGACGGCCACAGCTTCGTGAAGCCATCGGTGGCCTTCAGCATCAGGGTCCCCACCACCTCCGTGGCGATTGCCAGACCCAGCATCAGCCATCCCATCGCCGCCTCCTCCTGCTCCGGGGCCGCCAGGGCCTCCGGGCGAAAGTATCGCGTATCAAGGCTGGCGTTGGGTGGGGCCCTGGCTGTGATCGACAGTCAGCACGTGGGCGCCTGTGTTTGAATGCGCCATGCGACTCGCGGCGACGACGGTTGTCCGCAATGTGCCTGCCGACGTGAGCAGCGGGCGGCTGATAATCCTTGAAGTCTCCAACGAGCGGACGCGAGTTGTAGAAGAAGTTCGCCTCTCGGAGAACCCCTACCGTTCCCGGGACCTCAATCCACGCGGAGGCACGAGAGGGCTGCGCGCCGTAGCGTTCTGCGGCGACCGGATCGTTGTCGCCGATGCCACCCGGGTGCTGTCGCTCGACAGTTCGCGGGCGGTCACGAGCGAGCTGAGCCATCCCTGGCTCGGGTTGATTCACGCTGTGCTGCCCGACCCCGACGGGGTTTGGGTGGTGTCGACGTCGGCCGACGCGGTTGTCCGACTGGACTGGTCGGGTGAAGTCGTCGGCGTCGTGCGGCCGGTGGACCTGGCAGACATCGTCGAGGCGCTGGGGTTGCCGTCGGCTGATTCGCTGTCGGCCGGTCGGTTTGACGACCCGAGCGCCCTGCAGGGTCGACCCCATGGCCTGACGCACCTCAATTGCGCAATCCTGACATCCGACGCGATGATCGTCGGTCTTGGTCGG
>JAUPKM010000176.1 GCA_030837445.1 Actinomycetota bacterium | reverse complement strand
GCACCCGAATCTGCGAGGCGCTGCGCCCGGCGACGCAGTGCGCCGCGGTCAAGACATGCCGGGGATCGATGAACGTGCCACCGCAGACCATTCCGTTGGACCACACCTGGGCGAACCATGGAGTCTGTCTGGTCGGGGTTACCCGCCCGCCGACAACCTGCGAGTTCACTCGCGGCGAGGGCAGCGGGGACTCGGTTCGACCCACCGCGATGGCAGCGTTCGGCGGGACTGCAGCAGCGGGCATGGCCAGAGCGGCGGGCAGGACCAGGCCGAGGGCTGCCAGTGACAGCGTCCAATGGCTGGCGCGTCCGCCGCGCAGCTGCCTGGAGGGACGGCCAGCAGTAGGTGTCGAACTCATCTCTCGAGGGTAGGTGTCGCCAACTCGGGGACCCAGGGGGAACCGTTCGCCGCTGTGACCGCGACCACAAGGTGGCCGAAGGTCCACGGCTGGCTGACGGGGCCCCAGTTGGCTCAGGACCGATTGTGTCCGGCCCGCCGACTACGGTGGAAGTATGCGCAGACTGACGGCAAATGGACTGACTTTCGACGTTGAGGACTCAGGCGAGCCGGACCGAGAGCCGGTGCTGCTGCTGCACGGGTTCCCGCAGGATCGCACCTCTTGGGACGAGATCGCGGCCGACCTCCGCAAGGCTGGCTATCGCACGGTCGCATTCGACCAGCGCGGCTACTCGCCAGGCGCCCGGCCCTCGAGGTTGCGGGACTACCGACAGGGGCACATGGTTGATGACGCCGTGGCACTGCTCGACGAGTTGGGAATCGACCAGGCGCACGTGGTCGGCCACGATTGGGGCGGTGCGGTCGCCTGGGCCATCGGCTCGGCCCACCCTGGTCGAGTGGCCTCGCTCACCGTGCTGAGCACCCCCTACCCGTCCGCGATGACGAAGGTCGCCCTGCACAGTACTCAGTTGTTGCATTCGTGGTACATGGGTCTGTTCCAACTGCCCCTACTGAACACTGCCGCGCTGACCCCGTCCGGACCTTTCTGGCGTGCCGTGATGAAGGGACTGCCGGCGGCCAAGAAGGCCCGCTACACGGAGCGCGCGCGGCAACCGGGTGCCTTGCCAGCGATGCTCAAGTGGTACCGGGCGCTGCCGTTGGACATTGCCAGGCCGTCCGTCGACTGGCACCGGATCTCCGTCCCGACGTTGTATATCTGGGGTGAACGGGATCCCGCTCTCGGGCGCGCGGCGGCCGAGGCGACCGAGGCCTATGTCACCGGGCCCTACACCTTTCTTGCGCTGCCGGACGTCGGCCACTGGGTGCCCGAATCGGCTGCGAAGAAGGTGGTGGCAGCCCTACTGCCTCACCTCGGCGAGCATCCGGCGGCAGCCCGCTGACTCATCGTCACTCACTGCGGCCGCCAACCCAGCGGTGCCAGCAGTCGCTGCCACCTCGGCAACGCTGCCTCGCCGATTCCGAACACGCCACAGTGCTCGAGGCCTGTCACGAAGTAGTCGCCGACGGCCGCTCGCAGCAGGGCCCCGGGGTCCCCGGTGCGAGTCCGCAAATCGGTCAGCATCCGATCGTGGTGGGCAACCTCCGGCGGTGTCGGCCGGCCGTCTGCCAGAACATCGGCCAGTACCGCCAACTCGCGGGCCAATCGCCCCGGCAACACCGCCAGGCCCATCACCTCGATCAAACCGATGTTCTCCCGTTTCACCGGGTGGATTTCGGCGTGTGGGTGAAAGATTCCGTCCGGGTGTTCGGCGGCGGTCCTGTTGTTCCGGAGCACCACGTCGAGCTGGTAGTCCGGCCCCGCGCGGCGGACTACCGGCGTCACGGTGTTGTGCGCGACGCCAGCGGTGGCATGCACCACCTTGGTTTCGGGTTCGTCGTGGCCGCGCCACGTCGTCAGCAGGGCATGCCCGTGGCGCTGCAGGATCTCCCGATCGGAGTGCGTCAGTCGAACGGTTGCCAGCGGCCAGTCGAGCACGTCGGCGACGGTGCCATCAGGGTGCGACCAGCGCCCCAGAGTGGCGGCAGAGTCCATCGGGAACCGGTGCCGACCGCCCTGGAAATGATCGTGGCCGAGGATGGACCCGCCGACGATCGGCAGATCGGCGTTGGACCCAAGGAAGTAGTGCGGGAAGTCGGTGACGAAGTCCAACAACCGCACGAAGGTCTGGGAAGTCAACCTCATCGGGACATGCGTCTCGGACAGCACGATGCAGTGCTCCGGATAGTAAAGGTATGGCGAGTACTGCAGATACCAGGTTGATCCCGCCAGTGGCAGCGGTACGAGACGCAGATTGCCCCGGCCCGGGTGGTCAGCCCGCCCGCGGAAGCCCTCGTTCTCACGACACAACAGACAGCTGGGGTAACCGCTCGCCGGAGCTCGGCTCGCGGCCGCGATATCCCGCGGGTCCTTCTCCGGTTTGGCCCCGTTGATCGTGATCTCCAGATCGCCATACCGAGACGGGTGACGCCAGTGAGGATTGGCGTCCGTTCGCTCCTTGTGGATGTAGTTGTTGGCGATGCAGAGCCGAT
>JAUPKM010000175.1 GCA_030837445.1 Actinomycetota bacterium | reverse complement strand
GCGCCCCGTCGTGCCGCCGCCATAGCAGCTGGCGCGCCAACAGGAACTCCGCTGCTCGGTGAATGGCGTCCAACCCTTGGGGAGACGGCCGCTCACGGGCGTAGCGGACCAGTCCTCGCAACGGCAGCAGGGTCTCCTGCACCGACGAGGTGCGGGTTGACAGCTTCCGGTCGCAGTTCCAGCCCCCATCCGGCCACTGGAACGAGAGCAGTCGCTCGACGAGTTCGTCCACCCGCTCGTCGGTCGAGCCCAACTCCATCGAGTACCAGATCGCCAGGCCCTCCTGGGAGGCACACCGTCTGACCCGGTCCGGTTGATCCGGGATCACGGCCGTATGTGGCGGCCGGAGATGCCTGGACGAGAACAACCAGTCGTACACTTCGCCGAACAGGGGACGCAGTTGTGCGTCGCCGGCTGGGAATCCCAGCTCGGCCAGCCCTGCCAGGGTGAAATGCGGACCCTGCCACTTGCGGTAGGCGTGACCGTCCGTGCTGCGGAGCGACAACAAGCGGCGGGCGTTGTCGGACGTCGAGACGAGTTCACGCCGTCGTTGCTGTTGCGGATCATCATCGGCCTGACCACCGAAGAGGCGATTGGCCCGGAACGCGACACTCGGATCCGGTGATCGCAACAACTCTTGGGTGAGACCTCCCATGCTGTCCATCATGGCGGACATGGTCGTTGCCCGGTTGCGATGAGGGCACCCTAGGTGGGTTTGACGGTCCATCTCACGATCAGCCTGGCTGCGTCTCACATGTGATACCTTCGCACTATGTCGAACGTTCCGATTCGTGAACTGCGCAACGACGGTGGCCGCGTTGCTGACCGAGTCTTGGCGGGTGAGCACGTCACCGTCACGCGAGCCGGCAAACCGATTATGGAATTGACCGCACTGCCGAAGGCACCGCTATCAGCAACCGCACTGCTTGCCAGGTGGCGCCACCTCGACCCAGTCGACATCGACCGACTCCGGCGCGACCTCGGCGAAATCATGGACGACCGGCTATGACTCATCCCGTTGGCATCCTCGACACGTCCGCGGTCATTTCGCTCTCGGCGCTTCGCGACCCGAATCAACTTCCGACAACGCCGCTGATCACCACCATCACGCTGGCGGAGTTGTCAGTGGGGCCGTTGGCGACAGAGGACCAGCAGGAAAGAGCCCGGCGCCAGGCACTTCTGCAGCAGGCCGAGGCGGACTTCGACCCCTTGCCGTTTGATGCTGCGGCAGCACGCGCTTTCGGCCGAGTGACTGTGTCCTTGCGCGCTGCCGGCCGAAAGCCAAGAGCCAGGGCCTACGACGCGTTGATCGCCGCCTCTGCCATCGCACGCGACCTGCCGCTCTACACCATGAACGCAAGCGATTTCTGGCTCTTGTGACGGATTCGTGGGTCATTGGCGGCCGGGGAGGGCGGGTTGTGTGGGTCCGAGGGTGAGCATCGCCAGTGCGATGAGGGCGTCAGGTGATTGGAAGCCGTAGGCCTTGCGGGTGATCAGTCGGATCTTGGTGTTGGTGCTTTCGATGAGCGCGTTGGACAGGTTGTGTTCGATCGCGGCGAGGATCCGCACGCGGTGCCGGGTGATCTTCGCCGCGAGTGTGATGAACGCCGGGATCTGGCAGCGCCGGGCCCAAATCAGCCACTTCTCCAGGGCTGTGACTGCGTCGTCGTAGCCCATCTGAAAGACCAGCCGAAGACCCTCCTTGAGTAGATAGGCTCGGTGCAGCTTCGGGCTGGTCGTCGCGATCCACGCCAGGCGCTGGGCCTGGTGCCCGGTGAGCTTCTCGGGGTTCTTCCACAGCGCGTAGCGGGCGCCTTTGATGTGGCCGGCCAGTTCGCTGGCCGGTCGTGGTGGGGCATCGGCGCGGGGCCGTCCACGGGGGCGGCGAGGTTCGGCTCGGGCCATCGTCCGGGCCTCGTTCCACACCTGCCGGCGCACCTCATCGAGGGCATCTGTTGCCCAGGACACGATGTGGAACGGGTCCGCGCACTGCACCGCGTGGCGGCACTTGTCGGCCACCACATCGGCGATGAATGCCGCCCCATCAGCGCTGACATGGGTGATCAACGCACACCGGTCCGGGCCGAGTTCGTCGAAGAACGCCGCCACGGTGGCCTTGTCCCGCCCTGGTGCGGCCCACACCAACGCCCGACGGTCATGGTCGACCACGACGATCAGATACTTGTGTCCACGCTTGTAGGAAACCTCATCGATGCCGATCCGGCGCAACCCGTCGAGCCTGTTGCTGGTGGCATCCAGATCGGCGAACACCCGGGCAGTGATCGACCCGACCGTGCGCCACGCGACCCGCAGCAACTCCACCACCATCGACTTGGCCGCCTGGGTCGCCAGATACGCGGCGGTGGCATCGAAGGCGTAACTGTGCCCGGCGCCGTGACGGGCCCACGGCACCGACGCGACCACCACCCCATGGGACCGGCACGACACCCGCGGGGCCTCAGCCTCCAACCACACCATTCCCGTGCCGAAGTCCAACCCCCGCCACCGCCGGCGGCCCCCACCACCGTCATAGCGCGGACTCCTACGCCGGCACAGCCCGCAGCGGTCCCGGGCCGCCTTGATCGGGCGCACCGACACCACCAACTGCTGGTCCTCAGCGTCGAACACGACATCATCAACGATGGTCTTCTCGACGCCCAACAGATCACGCCATACCCTTGAATTCCGCACGCCGCTCTCCAATCGTCGGTTACTTGGTCTCGATAACCCCGAAACCTACGACTGGAAGCGGCGTGCGCCCGCTATCCCACCCTCAACCAACCCACACATATGTCAGGAGAGCCCGATTTCTCCCACATTGATGGACTGACTGTGGTCGAGGTCGAGGGTTCTGATCGGTCTTGAATGCAGAGGCCGGAATTCTCTGGTAGGGCCAGCTAGCGATTCAGTTCCTCCGCTGCGATTGCGAAGATGCTGTCTGCTTCGCCGACCGCGACAAGGTGTCCGGCACCCTCAACCTCGTGCCACACCGCCCCCGGCATCCGCTCCGCGATCTGCTTGTTGAGGGCGTAGGGAATCAGGTGGTCGTCGGTGCCCTGCCACATGTGAACGGGCCGCTCAATCTTGGTGACATCAAATGCCCACTGGTGGTACAGAAGTTCGGAATCCTCGACGAGGCCGATCGAACCCTGCGCGAAGCATTCAGCCGACAGGTCGCCCCACGCTGCCCCGATGGCCGGGTCGGCCAAGAGTTTCTGGTCGTAGTCGTTGACGGCCTTGTAGCAGGTCTTCAGATACGACTTGCGGAAATGTTTGGCGTCCAGGCCGAGCATCTCGTACATCAGGTGGAAGGCGAGCTTGGAATGCATCGCGAGCTTCCCGCCGAGTGCGTCCGCCTTGTCCTGGTATTGCGCTGCCCAGTTGTCGCCGAAAGTGCCGAAATTGCCGCCGGCAATGCTGGTGACGTGACGCAGTCGCTGCTGATCGATGTAGAAGGCCGCCGCAATCGGCCACGGCCCACCTTCCGACCAGCCGCTCACGCCGAACTCCTGGT
>JAUPKM010000174.1 GCA_030837445.1 Actinomycetota bacterium | reverse complement strand
GCCCTTCTTCACTGCCCAGCCTGCGGGGAAGTCCGTGGCAGGCACCGTGAACGGGATGCTGAGCTTGTCGTCCTTCTTGGTGTTGTCCAGAGCCGTCTCATAGTCGATGAAGATGCCCTCGACGCGGTCCGTGTTGAGGGCCTGGGTCGCAGAGTTGGTGTCGGGGAAGCGCACGACCTCGGCGCCCGGGATCAAGACGGCGGCGTTGGTGTCCTGGATCGAGCCCTGGAGCACGCCGATCTTCTTGCCGCTGACGGAGGCGAGGTCGCCGACCTTGGCGTCCTTGGTCAGGAGCGCGAAGTACCCCGCGAGGTAGCCGTTAGAGAAGTCCACCAGCTCCTTGCGCTCGTCGGTGATCCCCACCGCCGAGGCGACGACATCGAACTGGCCGTTGTTGACGGCGGCCAGGAGGGCGGAGAAGTCCATCGTGGTCAGCTCCGGGGTGAGTCCGGCCCTCTCGGCAGCGGCCCGGATGAGGTCGATCTCGAAGCCCGTCAGCTCGCCGTTCTCGCTGTATGCGTAGGGCTTGGCGTCGGTGATGGTGCCGACAGTGATGGTGCCCGCGTTGGCCACGCCCTGGTCTGCGGGTGCCTCCGATGCTGCCGCGGTGGCCTCGGATGCCGCGGGTGCGGACGCGTCGGTCGAGGCAGTGCTGCCAGAGGAGCAGGCGGCAAGGCCGACAAGTCCAAGTGCGGCGACCGCCACGAGTACCGAGCGAGTGAAACGATTCGACTTCACGACTTCCTCCATTAGGTGTCTATTACAGGGTTGTTGGGGCAGGGACTTCAATAGAGCGGGCGGTCATTCCCGGCGGGTAGCCGTCGGGGATGGGAACGCCGTGACCGAAGCCCCCGAAGGTGCCGCAGGTCGTGCTGGCCGCGGCGGCTGCCGCACCCAGCAGTGCAGGGACGGGCTCGCCCGTCACGAGGCCGGTGAGCAGACGCCCAATGAAGGCGTCTCCGGCACCGAGGGTGTCGACGATCTCGCCGGCCGCCGCTTCCTGGTGGATGAACTCGTTGCCGTCGTACAGGACGGCGCCGTGAGCTCCGCGTGTCACCAGGACGTACGCGGGGCCCTTGTCGTGCGCCCACCTGGCCACATCGTGGACGTCGGCGTCGGACAGTCCCGGTGCGGAGAACTCGGCAATCCAGGCGAACTGCAAGAGGTCGTCCGCGTATCCGGTCTCGTGGCCGTTGTCGAAGTCGTAGGACAGCCGGGTGCGGCCGGCGATCTCCCCCAGCGAGTCCTCCAGGAAAGAGCAATAGGACGAGTGGGCGAGGGAGAACGCTCCGATGAAGGCGTAGTCGTCGGCGTCCGGTGTGAAGACTCGAACGCCGGTCTCTCGCGGACCGAAATGCCGGTCCTGGTCGAGGTGTCGCACCGTGGCATATGCGTTCGGTCCGTCTACTCTGCGGGCTCGCGTGAGTTCGATTCCCTCGTCCATGAGAGCCGTATGGACGACGTCGCCCGCCATGTCCGTGCCGATTGCACCGACGTACGCCGAGGCCAGACCCGCCCGGCGTACCGCCACGGACACGTTGACGCAGTTGCCGCCCGGGTACAGGTGTCCGGAGTCCAGGTAGCAGTCCACGACGTTGTCGCCGACGGCGACGATCCCCATCAGTACTCGACTTTCCACATGTACCGGCGCGTGGTCAGGGGCTGCCCCGTGTATGCCTCGAAGTACTGCGCCAGTCGGCCCGTGAACGCCGAATGGAACAGCCACGACGAGACGAACGGACGGACCGATGTCGGAACCCCGGCCAGTGACAGTCCGGCGGTGTCGATCACGTACCCCTTGGTCGTGAAGCGCTCCAAGAAGGCCTGGATGCGCTCACCCATGGGTCGCGTCGCGTCCTCACCAATGAACACGATGACCGGGGTGTCGTCGACGACGATCTCCATCGCGCCGTGGAGGAACTCACCCGCATCGAAGGCGCTCGCAGGCAGCCACTGCATCTCCTGCAGGTAGCACATTGCCAGTGTCTGGGCCGCACCCGTGTTCGGACCCGAGGCGACAACGTAGATGCCGGTGGTCCCGTGCTGCTCAGCGGCGATCCGATCGAACAGATGTGCCGTTTCGTCCAGGGCCGACGCGATGATGTCGGCGTACTGGCGCAGCGCGGATTCCTCAGCGTCGAAGGTCGAACTCGACCCCAGTTCGCGAGCGATGGCGAATCCGAGAAGCGCCTGGAGGGCGCCCTTGGCCTCAGCTCCATCATGAAGGAACACCGCCGGTGCCGCCTGGGCAACGATGGACTCCGGACCCTGCGTGATGGCAACGACGGCCGCACCCCGCGATGCCGCGAACTCGGCCGCCTTGGCCGTCTCGGGGGTGTTCCCGCGCGTGGACGAGGCGATCACCAGCGAGCCGGCGCCCAACTGTGTGGGCTGACGGAAGGTGAACTCAGCAGCGTTGACCAGGAAGACGGGCACATCGGCCTCGGTCTCCAGGAAGTACTGCAGCGGACTGAAGTTGAACAGGGATCCACCGCAGCCGACGAGGTAGACGTTCTTGATTCCGGCCTCGCGCGAGGCCGCAGCGTGAACCCAGGCATCGATGGCAGGGCGGAGATCGAGAACCGACTGGATCTTGCCTGCGACATCCTCGGTCGGGGGCTTGAGCGGGAGGGCAGTTTCGAGCGACATCAGGAATGCATCTCCAAGTGGCGAGTCAGCCGCGCTCTGTGCGAGTCGCGTATGAGATCGTTCTCATGTGGGAACGATCTCAGTCACCGGCCGGGTTGTCAACGCCCGGTTGTAACAAGGCGATAACGAATCGCGGAGTCGCTCAGGCGACGTCGGTCGCCACCACCGTCGAGGCCCAGCCGCTGGCACCCCATCATCGGAGCTACGCCGCCCCAGTGACAGGTGAGGGGAATCTCCAACGGGCGCACCGGTCCCAGGGTTCGCGAACGGGTGAACTGGGGCCAACCAGTTTGAAGCACGGCACCGGAGGCAGATCCAGCGAAGAGATGGCGAAGTACAGGGACATCGTCAATGTCAGCCCACGCGGGGTTCGTCCGACTGGCCCGACCTACGCGCACTGGATCTGTCGCTACATGCGGCTCACCGTCTTCAACCCTTCAATTGGAATGTGTCACACGACAGAGACTTTTCGCGTCAACCAAGTAGACGCCCACCCCAAGCAAGTCGAACGCGATGACATCGCCGCCCACCGCAAGAACACATCATGGAATGAAAGGGCCAGACAGGAGGCAGAATGATGACAAACTAGACACCGTCAGGGTCAACGAGTGACCCTCGAACAGTCGTAAAGTCGTTGCAGCGCAACGCATTTGGATATGTGGGTCGCCGGGGGCTCGAACCCCGAACCTACGGATTAAAAGCCTTCCCGACCGCGCCGCAGACAACCGAATATCAAGCGATTGCAACGTGTTCCGGCCCACGTAGACCCTTCCAGAACCACCCAGGCCCGTCAAGAAAGGGCCACCGCCCCGAGCATGAAAGGGCCATGTAAGGGCCAACCTCGGCTGAGCATCGCGGGTCGTCATCGCTGGAACACCGTCAAGACTGGGAGCACGCTACGGCAGGCCTGCACGATGTCTCGCGCCTTCTCCAAGTCGGCGAGAACAACGTCGGGTTCTATCTGGGTGTCGGGATCGGGGTACTCCGTGTCGTTCCTGGTGCTCCTCATTCGTGGCACGGGACGAAGGAGGGCGCCCATGGATCCGGAGAACTGGGCGACAGCGGCCTGTTCCACCGCGATGTGGCCGCCGGCGCGGGTCGGCCTCAGCCCCTGCGCCTGCAGGAGCGCGCTCAAGGCCTTGCGGACGCCGTCCCACAAATTCGCGTAGGCGGAGTACCAGCGCCCGGCGGACGCAGCATCGCCGGCCGTGTCGATCGCCTCCTCGGCCTGGGCAAGGAGCGCGTTGGCGAGGTCCATTGATGCGATGACGGTCTCGAGGTCACGGCGATCGAGCATCGACGCGATCGCGTCCCGACCCGGCGCCCAGCTCACGGCGCCTCACCAGATGGAGCGCCGTCCAGAGGCACCGCGACCAAGGGGCTCTCCCTGACAGCCGCCAGGAACGCACCCTTCGGCTTGGCCCAAGCCGCTGCCGTCACGACGTGGACGTTCACCTCCTTGCCCAGTCGGGCAGTTGCGCGCCCCACCGCCTCGAAGAGGTCGTCACGATCCGGATCACCGACGACGAGCACGTCGATGTCCCCCGGCGCCGGCCCGGGTTCCCGCGCGTATCGCGCAGCCCATGACCCGTAGATGAAGGCTTCCGTGATCCCGGCCACGCTCGACAACTCCTCGCCGATGACGTGGAGCGGGCCGTAGGTGTGCAGAACGAGGTCGAGGAGGATCGACCGGACCGGCTCCTCGACACTGACGCTGACCAGGCGCGACCGACCGACATGGCGGCTAGACACCAGCCCGGCGCCCTCCAGACGGTCGACCTCATGCTTGACAGCGTTCTTGTAGGCACCCACAGCGCCTGCCAGGTCGGTGAGCGACTCCTCACCCGGACCCAGCAGCAGGCGCGTGAGCACAAGCGCCTGGGTCTGCGAGCGGAACAGCGGCAGCAGCGTCACGGCGCTGCCCCGCCCGCGCGTCGACTCAGCAGCCACGTTCACCCGCCTCCGTATTTGACAATACTGTTGTCCAAATGTATCAGTTCATTGCACGATTCGTCGATGACCCGTCATGCGCGCTGAAGGGCGGTGCCGGTGATGAACACTCCGCGGATGCGGAACTGGCCCGGTGACTCGCGCATCGCCCAGGCACGCCCATAGTCGGATGACGACACGAACCACCAGGGCCGGGCTACCCGCTCCTCGGCCAGCGCCCACACCGGAGCTGGCCACCCATCACGGTCCGCGAGCCAGCACGCCAGTCCCGCGAACGCGGCATCGAGCCCCGAGTGACCGGTGGGCGCCGGTGCCTCAGCCATCAAACGGGCCGCCGCGACCACGCCGTCATGGGAAAGGACCGACTCGTAGTCATCCAGCAACTGGAGAACTCCGAAACGCCACAGGTCCTCACTCGACACAGGGCCCCCCGAAAGCATGGAACGCGCCGCCACGGCGGCATCCCCAACGGCCTGGATCGACATAACTCGAGGGTACCCACCACTACAACGACTCCGCCGATGGCGACGGGTCGACTGATTGGCGCGTTGGTCGCGTTGGTCGCGTTGGTCGCGGTGGTTACAGCGTCTGGGCGACGGTCAGCAGCACGGCGCAGTCCTCGAGCGCATGCAGCCCGTGGCGTTCGTCCGGTATGACCGCGATGTCTCCAACTGACAGTTGGATCGAGTCCGTCGCGGTCGTCAGCTGCACGGCTCCCGCCAGGACGTGAAGCGTGGCCTCGCCGGGGCTCTCGTGTTCTGCCAGCTCCTGGCCGGCAGCGAGAGCGATGAGGGTCTGCCGCAGCCTGTGGTCGTGACCGCCGAAGACGGTGTGGGAGCTGCGTCCGCTGGTCGCTGCCCGGGCGATAGTCAGGTGCTCCTGGACGAGGGCAGTGAGGGAGATGGCTTCCATGGGGTGCCTTTCGATTGTCGTGTCGGGGTCAGGGCGCGACGGCGTGAAGCCGGTCAGGGCATGTCGAGGCCGACGATGCCGTCGATGACGCGTACCGGGAACGTGTGCACGGCCTCGGTGGCCGGCAGATTCAGTGGCGCACCCGTGCGGAGATCGAATCGTGATCCGTGCATCCAGCACTCGATCGTGTCCCCGTCGACGTCGCCGTCGGACAGGGGAACGGCCCCATGGGTGCATTCATCGCGCACCGCGAAGATCTCCTCCGCGGTGCGCACCAGGCAGATGCCAACGCGGTCGATGCGGACTCCCCGGGGCGTGCCCATGGGCAGAGCGTCGAGGTCGCACACCGGATGCCACGTCATCACGCGGTGCTCACCACACGCTCCCAGGCCGGACCATCGAGCGCGATGACCGCAGCCGGGAACAGCCCGTTCTCCTCCTTGTCGATGTGACTCCGCAGGATGCCCTCCAGCACTCCCACGGTCGCAAGGTCGCCCTCGTCGACGCGGGCGAGGGTGCTGTCGATCTCGCGGTGCTCGGCGCACAGCCCGTCGACGTGGGCGGTGAACTCCGTGTCGCGGCGCAGTTCCGCGAACAGGGACCGCTCCTCGCTCGCGGTGTGGGGATCCAGCAGGACCGCCAGGTCACGGGCGGCGACGCCGGCACCATCGCGGTCGCCGGCACTCGCGGCCCGGCGGAGGACCCCCATCGCGTTGATGATCTCGTCATGCTCCGCGGAGTACCGGG
>JAUPKM010000019.1 GCA_030837445.1 Actinomycetota bacterium | reverse complement strand
TGAAACTGGTGATGCGCAACTACCTGGGGCTGGAGCCCTAACTTCTCGGACGGCATCCTTGCGATAACTCAACGCGTCTGCCCAGTTACACTTCGAGTATTTCGGATTTTCACCCAGATGGCACAGCCTCCTCGGGGTTAATTTGACGGCCTCCCTGGTTGAAGCCATGCTCCGCAGAGTCTCCGACTTCGGAGACGCTGGCCAACGGGGAGTGTGTGATGACTCGAATTGCGACGATAACAGTGGCCGCGGCCGCCTTGGTGGGGGCCACTTTGGTGCCGATCAGTTCGGCTGCCGCCGCTGCGCCCCCAACCGGCGTGGTGGCGTCGGTTGATGCGATGTTCGCGGCGGCCGCGGAGAGCAATCCGACGCCGCCACGACCAACCGCCAGCAGCCCTGCGGAGGTGACCGCGGCCGGGACCCGCGGTGACTTACGTGCCCCGGTGGGCCTCAGTGTTTCCCCGAACCCGGTTGCCCAATTCTCGCCGACCTCGCTGACGGCCAGGACCACGCCGCCGGCCCCCGGCACAACCCTCGCCTTCCAGGCCTATGGCTACACCCGCTCCTCGGTCTGGCGCACGATCGGCACCGCCAAGGCGAATGGCTCGGGTATGGCGGGGTTCCGGTTCACACCCTCGACGGCAGGCACTCTGCCGCTGCGGGCTGTCAACACGGCCACGGGTAAGACCAGCAAGAGCGTCAATTTGACCGTGACACCGGTACTCCATCCCACAGCGGTGGCCGTCGGCTGGCCCAGCGGTACGCAGGAGGTCGACAAGTCCTACAAGGTGCCTGTTCAGATCTCACCGAAAGGGAAGATCGGCGTCCAAATTCAACGCCAGTTGACCGGATCGGGAGTCAGCGCGAGCGCGGCTGGCCGCTGGACGAACATGTACGCCGGTGGTGGCACCACAAATGCCAACGGGGTCGCCTCTCTGCTGCTGAACATTCCCGATGCCCGCCCGTCCAACTTCCGAGTCGTCACCACCGGTCCAGGTGCGATCGGATCGATTCCGCGCGCTAACACCGCGAGCGCCTTCGGCACTGCGCTGTACAACGTGCCACTGCAGTTGCCCACGACACCCGGACAGCTGGTCAAGGCACAGGAGTTGACCACCGGAAACGCCGGTCCGGGGTTCCCGTTGACCTACCCGAAGTCCCCACTCGCGGAGTTGTCCAGCTTCGGCCTGACAATGGGCCAGGTGGGGAATGCGGGCAATCCGGCCTGCACTGTGGACACCTCGCCACCGGCCGAATGCACCATTGGCAACCAGATCGACCCGAGTCTGCAGCCGGCCAAGCAGTTTCGATTCCTCTACTCGGATAGGCGGATGGTCCCCAACGACTGCCCGCTTGCCCCGGGCGGATCGCACGGCAACTGCACGGTGACGGCCAACGCGCGCACGGAAGCGGCCAGCGCGATGGTGTATGTACCTTCCAACGCGCAGCCCGGCGCCAAGGTTGTGGCCTGGGCCCACCCGACCTTGGGCCAGAACAACGATTGCTCCGTGACGCGCGGGGTGGGTCGTTCGAAATGGACGGTGCAACTCAGCCCGACAGCCCCCGTGGCCGCCGGGCAGACGGCCCTCACCATCAACGGAAACGTCAGCGGTCTCACCGGTACAGGTGCTTTCGCCTCAACCGTCACCGGAGCCGGGATAGCCCCCGGGACCACCGTCGCCTCGGTCAAGGATCAGGTCGTCACCCTGAGCACCGCCACCACCGGCACCGTCTCAGGTCCGCTGACGTTCAGTGAGAGCGCCCTCGGCGGTGCCTCGTACAACCTCACCGACATGGAAGGGTTCCTGGACCAGATGTTGGCCAAGGGATACGTCGTCGTGATGCCCGACTACCTGGGCATCGCGGTCAACGGTCCAACCAGCGTGCAGAAGACCTACATGGTCGGCCAGCAGGAATCACGTGACCTCTACTACGCGGTCAAAGCGCTGCAGACTCAGGCGAAGCCGATCGTGGGTTGGCCTGGGATCCCGCGACCGGGCAATCAGTTCGTCACGATGGGACATAGCCAGGGCGGCAGTGCCGCAATGTGGGCCGGGGTCGACAAGAAGACGCTCGACCCGGAGACGGGCCTGAACCTCGTAGGGGTCACAGCCGTGGCGCCGGCAGGCGATCTCAACACGATCACCTCCTTCCAATGGGACAAGTCCGAAGCCTGGGTGCTCGGACCTGAACTGCTGGGCACGTATGCGTCCTACCTCCCGCAGCTGGCTGCGCAATACCCGATCCTGAGCTCCGCAGGGCGGGCGATGCAGTCCACGCTGGCCAACGTCTGCATCAGCCAGGCGTCGGCGGTCGCTCCCCCGAATACGGCGTTCCTGCAGAATCCCGCGGGGTCGGCGTTTCCCTCGTTCCTGCGGTGGGGCTATGTATTCTTCGGTCAGACCCCGGTGATCGAACAAGGTCACATCAACTCCTTCCCCCTCGACCTGCCGTTGAACCTGGTGGCAGGCCAGGGCGACAACACCGTGCTGGCCCAACCACTGGCGGCGCTCCAGCAGAGTTTCTGCAAGGCAGGGGCGAAGATGACCGCCTACTGGACTCCCGTGCTCGCTGGTTGGGTGCCGGGGTTCGCTGCGATGTTGGGCTTCGGTAGTACCGTCCCGGCGGCGGCGAACCACACGCTGGTGCTGGGTTGGCCGTTCGGTAACAACGTTGGCACTGCCGAGAATCCGGTACCAGAACTGAGTGCAGGCTCACTGGTGTCCTTCGCAGAAGGTCGATTCAACGGCACGCCGTGGGTCAGCGACTGCGCTCAGTACCAACAGCAGATGCCACAGCAGACGTTCTACAACCCAGGCACCAACATGTTGCCCGGGACACCGCCGAGCATCGACAGTTGGTACATCAACACCAACATCAACTCCTACCAACCCCCGCTGCCGTTCGGGTTGCAGGACTGGCTCGGGTCCAAGGGGATGCCGGCACCGGTCGGCAACAATCCGGCGCCGGCCGGGGGCGACTTACAAGCAAACTCCGGCTGCCTGTACTCATGGGGAGATCCGGCCGATTTCAAACAGGCCGATCCGAACACCCCGACGAACCCTGCCTGCACCCAGTTCGGGCTCTTCCCCTGGGGTCAGTACCTCTACTTCACGCACGACGTGGAGGCCGGGTCCTGGGGCATCTATCCCACCAACGGGACTTATCACTACTGATAGACACGCCGCTGGGTGGGGAGTCGAAATTCCGACTCCCCACCCAGCGGCGTGCCACGGTCGACTGCCGTTGATGCTGCGCCCCCATATCCGATGGCAAGCCAAACCGCACCCCGGAAAACACCAGCAGACTACTGGGGTATGGGCAACCTCCGCGGCCACGCAGTGACAGCATCATCCTGTTCGAATTGTTCGCGTCGTAGACGTGCAACTCGATGAGCAACAGCACGAGAAGCTGCGGCGGAATCGGCGCAGCAGAGTGCACGGCGAACTCGCTTGCCGCAACGGATCTGCCGACGCTGGTCGCGAGCAACCCTTGAATATCAGCGCAGACGCCCAGTTCCTGACCCCACGCCACAAGGGCAATCCCGTCGTGAGTCTCCCATCCTGAACTTCCCGTACAAGCGTCGCAGCGGCCCACCCGGAGCCGGGTCTGAGTGCAGACCCATATCGCGGGCGATTGCCTTGGGTAAGCGACTCCAGCCGAGCCGGCGGGCGTCGAGGGGGTATGAACGCAACGATAAGTGACAAGCCGGCCTGTAAGCCGGATTCTGTGCCGCTCACGCGGCGGCGACCATCCATCTGGGAGCGGTGTTGCCACCGCCCTCATGCGATCTACCCGCAGACATCGAGCGGGCCGCTCGT
>JAUPKM010000018.1 GCA_030837445.1 Actinomycetota bacterium | reverse complement strand
TGGCGCACGACGGGGTGTGGCGCAGCTTGGTAGCGCGCTTCGTTCGGGACGAAGAGGCCGTGGGTTCGAATCCCGCCACCCCGACTTTGGCTCAGGCTCGGGCTCCACCCCGGGTCAGGGCCAAAACTCGTTCGGGACACGCGATGGCCGCAGAGCTGGGGGCTGGCCTGCGGTCCGCAAGCACTGGATCCTGCCGTCCTAGGATGAGATCGTGAGATCACTATCCGAGATGTGGACCACCACAGACAGGTGGCAGGTACCGACCGGCTGGCAGCAGGGTCGAGGCGCCTGGGGTGGCCTGGTCTCGGGGCAAGTGCTCACGGCGGCGATAAGTCGGCTTCCGTCCCCGGACCTTCAGCCGCGTAGCGTTCACATCGCGATGTTGGGACCGGTTCTGGCCGGTGAGGTGACGGTTGCGGTCCGCGAACTGCGGGCGGGTCGAGCGACCTTCAGCCAAGAGGTCACCCTGACGTCGGCGGCGGGGGACCTGCTGACGCACGCCACGGTGATCAGTGGCAAGGTGCGGGCGGAAACCCCGGTGTCAGCGCGGATTGCGGACCCGACGCCGGTGCCGCTTCGTGGCGACGTCCGGCCTACGCCGATCGGGCCGCCGCTCGCCCCCGACTTCACCGGGAAGCTGGAGTTCACGCCCGTTGTAGGCTGGCCCTTCTCTGGGGCGGGCGACTGGGTGGCCACCGGCTGGATCAGCCTCGGCGAGGACGCCGTCGACGAGTTGAGTCCTGCCATCATCGCGGCGATGGCGGATGGCTGGTGGATCGCGGCGTTGGCGGGTGTTGACGTTCCGACGGCGGACAGTGCCCCGGTACCGATGTCCACCCTGGATTTCATGCTCCAGTTCCCCGCGGCCCCGCCTCCGACGCCCCCGTCAGAGTTGTGGCGCACTGGCCTGTGGCATGAGGGTCGGATAGTCGCCGGCAGGGACGGCTACCTGATCGAGGAACGCGTCCTGCGGGCTCCGACCGGCGAAGTGCTGGCCTGGAACACGCAACTTGTCGCAGTCGGTCGCACCGCCTGATCCACTCGCGATAATCCTCGGGCGCCGCGCCGCGCCGCGGGGTGGCCTCGGTCAGCAGCTCGTCAGCGTCAGCAGGGTCGCCTCAGGCGGACAGGCGAGCCGGATCGGTGTGTAGGGATTGGTGCCTACGCCGGCCGACACATGCAATGGATGGCCGCGGTAGTCCGAGAGGCCCTTGACTCGGGTCCGATCCAGATCGCAGTTGGTCACCAACGCGCCGTAGCCCGGGAGGCAGACCTGGCCGCCGTGAGTATGTCCGGCCAGAATCAGGTCCGCCCCTTCCGCAGCAAAGGCGTCGAGTACCCGCAGGTAGGGCGAATGCGTCACCCCGATGCGGGCCGCTGCCTCGCGGTCAAACCCCCCATTGATCGTGTCGATTCGGTCTCGCCCGATGTGTGGGTCATCGACGCCCACCAACGAGAGGCTGATGTCGGCGACACGGAGTTCGCCCCGTCGATTGTTCAGGTCGAGCCAGCCCTGCGAGGTCAATCGTCGACCCAAGTCGGCGGTCGGCAAATTCGGCTTTCTGCGGCCGACGCTGCTCGGTCGGTGGAGATACTTCAGGGGGTTCTTCAACTGGGCGTCGAAGTAGTCGTTCGACCCGAAGACGAAGGCGCCAGGCCTACGCAGTAGGGGAGACAGGGCCGCCGTCACCGCCGGAACGGCGGGGGCATTTGAGATGAAGTCGCCGGTCACTACGACCAGGTCGGGCTCGAGTCGAGCCAGATCGTGGACCCACTCGCGCTTCTTCCGCTGGCCGGACGTGAGGTGGATATCGGATATATGTAGCAGTCGCAACGAGCGTGAACCAGCGGGTAAAGCGGCCACGCTCGCCCGCCGGAGACGGAAGCTCTGGGCCTCCCAAAGTGAGTAGCCGAGGGCGGCGACCCCAGCCGCAGTCGCGGCGGCGAAGGCGCCGGTGACGGGATGCATCCGTCCATGGTGACATGCGGTACCGCCGCTCGGGCCCGGGGCGGTCCCG
Organism: Actinomycetota bacterium; assembly: GCA_030837445.1. Classification (GTDB taxonomy): domain Bacteria; phylum Actinomycetota; class Actinomycetes; order S36-B12; family UBA10799; genus JACJWR01. The sequence goes on along the minus strand of JAUPKM010000018.1, from coordinate 1,947 downwards.
ACCCCGCCGGGAAGGGCGACGTAGTCCCTGCTGGCACGATGACTGTCATGGCATCCTTGAAGCAACAACTCCGGCTGGACCTGACAACCGCTATGCGGGAGCAGAACGTCACTACTCGCGACACCCTGCGAATGGTGCTGGCAGCCGTATCCACCGAAGAGGTTTCGGGTTCCGAGGCGCGGGAGCTTTCAGACGCTGAGCTGATCAAAGTGCTGAGTCGGGAGGCGAAGCGGCGGCGGGAGTCGGCGGCGGCCTTCGACGATGCCGACCGTGGTGAACTCGCCGCTGCCGAACGCGCAGAGTTGGCCGTCATCGAGCAGTATCTGCCGCAGCAACTCTCGGATTCGGAGTTGCAGGCCCTCGTGGCGCAGGCGGTGGCGGCCACCGGGAAGACAGGGCCTTCGGCGATGGGAGCGGTGATGAAGGCGGCGACGGCGCAGGCGGCTGGCCAGGCCGATGGGAAGCGAATCGCTGCTGAGGTTCGCAGTCAGCTGGGAATCGGCTAGGGCGAGGATCAGCTAGGGCGAGGTGACGGGGTTGGGAATCGGATTGCCGTTTCCGTCGTACTGCGTGCCGCCGCCGGTCGTCCCACCGCCGGTCGTCCCGCCGCCGGTCGTCCCCCCGTCGTACTGGCCGCCGGTGTTGTAGTCGTAGTTGTAGTTGTTGTAGCCGTTGCCGTCGTATTGGTAACCGTAGGGGTTGGCGCTGGCGGAGGAGCCGCTGCGCAGACCCGGCCCACCGCCCTGTTGGACGGACCTCAGGCCGTACTTGGCCTCTAGATCGAACGCCACCGGATCCGACTCGGACAACGCCGCCAGCATCACGTCTCGCCAGATTGGACCAGGCAGGTACGAGCCGAACACTGCGTCGTAGTAGGTGCCGTTGATCGTGATATCCCGCAACGGGTACTTGAAGCCGCCGCGAGGGTCGCCGACCCAGACCGCGGTGGCCAGGTCCGGCGTGTAGCCCGCGAACCAGACCGCTGCGGAAGAGTCAGTGGTCCCGGTCTTACCCGTGGTCTCGCGGCCGAGCGACATATTCTCGCCGGTGCGGCCTTGGATCGGACCGTCCACAACGCCGGTCATGATTGCCGTTACCCCGTCTGCCACGTCGCGCGGAATCGTCTGGCTGCACTCCGGCTCGTTCGCGATCACCTCACCGGTCCGACTGGTGATCGACGTGATGGCCATCGGTTTGCAGTAGAGACCGTGGGCGGCGAAGGTGGCATAGGCGTTGGCCAGGCTCAGCGGCGACACCTCGGATGTGCCCAGTGTGAAACTGATGTTGGGTTCCAATGGTTTGCCCGTGGCCAACGTGACGCCAGCTCTCGTGGCCATGTCCACTGTTTGACACAGGCCGGCATCCCGTTCCCGCTGGAGGAAGTAGGTGTTGGTCGAGTAGGCGGTGGCCTCCCACATGTTGAAGTAGCCGGACTGTGTTGAGTTCTGCCCGGTGAAGCCACCGAAGTATTGCCCTGTGCAGCCCCAGTCGCCGCCGTCTAGCCATATTCCATCGGATGCGTTGATGCGCTCGTTGGGGTCGATTCCGGCGTCTAACGCGGCGGCCAGCGTGAAGATCTTGAAGGTGGACCCGGCCTGCATGCCGATCGTGCCGCCGTCCTTCTGGTCGACCGCATAGTTATAGGTGGTCTGGCCATCCTTCTTGGTGCCCCAGGTGCGGTTCTGCGCCATCGTGACGATTTGACCGGTACCCGGCTGCACCATTGCGACGGCCGCCGCCTTACCGCTCTCATCAGTGGCGGGGATGTAGCTATTCACCGTCTCAACGGCGGCGTCCTGGGCGACGGGGTCGATGGTTGTGTCGATCGTGATACCGCCGGTTTCCAGGAATTTCTCCCGATCCTCAGCGGTCTTGACGTACTGCGGGTCGGACAAGACCTGTCGGACCACATAGTCTCAGAAGAACGGGTACGTGCTCTCGGCACAG
>JAUPKM010000017.1 GCA_030837445.1 Actinomycetota bacterium | reverse complement strand
TGGCAGAACATCAGCTTCCCAAGCTGACAGTGCGGGTTCGATTCCCGTCACCCGCTCCACCGAGAATTGTTGGTATACAAGGGTTTTTCACGTCCACACCATAACATTCGACAATCCTCATTCGTGCCCCTGGCCGCCCTTTCGCGCTCCTTTCGGGGCACGTTGGGGGCGGTGACGTCCCCTGTGGTGGTGGGTTTTCGGGCTTGAGCGTGGCGTTGTCCACGACGTAGAAGGCCATCGTGCAAAGGTCAGTGAGAACGGTCTAGGAACTCACGAGAGGACTTTGCACGATGGCTATGGACCAGTCTGCCCTGTTGGAACTGCTGGAGGCGCTGAAGGCCGCCGGTGTGGATGAGCGCGTGCGTATCGCCGCGCAGAGCATGTATCAGGCGTTGATCGACGCGGAGGCTGAGGGCGTGATCGGCGCGGGCTTCTGGGAACGGACCGAGGCCCGCACGGCGGTCCGGAACGGGTCGAGGCAGCGGCTGCTGTCCACCACGGCCGGGGACCTGGAGCTGCGGATCCCGAAGCTGCGGTCGGGGTCGTTCTTCCCGTCGCTGCTGGAGCGGCGTCGGCGGATCGACCAGGCGCTGTTCGCGGTGATCATGGAGGCCTACCTGCACGGGGTCTCGACGCGGAAGGTCGATGACCTGGTCAAGGCCCTGGGCGCGGACACCGGGATCTCCAAGTCGGAGGTGTCGCGGATCTGCAAGGACCTCGACCAGGAGGTTGGCGCGTTCCGCGACCGCAGTCTCGCGGACACGACGTACCCGTATGTGTTCCTGGACGCGACCTACTGCAAGGCCCGCGTCAACCACCGGGTCGTCTCCCAGGCCATCGTCGTGGCGATCGGCGTCACCGCCGACGGCCGCCGGGAGGTCCTGGGGATGGACGTCGGAGAGAGCGAGGACGGAGCCTTCTGGACCGCGTTCCTGCGCGGCCTGAAGGCCCGCGGGCTGGGCGGCGTGCAACTGGTCATCTCTGACGCCCATTCCGGGCTGAAGCAGGCGATAGCAGCGGTCCTCATCGGCTCCGCGTGGCAGCGCTGCCGGGTCCACTTCATGCGCAACGTCCTCGCGGTCGTGCCGAAGGGCAACGCGGAGATGGTCGCCGCGGCGATCCGCACCATCTTCGCCCAGCCCGACGCCGAGCATGTCGAGGAGCAGTTCGACGTCATCGCCGGGATGCTCGGCCGGCAGCTGGCCAAGGTCGAGGCCATGCTCCGCGACGCGAAGGACGACCTGCTGGCGTTCACGTCGTTTCCGCAGGTCCACTGGCGCCAGATCTGGTCCACCAATCCCCTCGAGCGCGTCAACAAGGAGATCAAGCGCCGCACCGACGTCGTCGGCGTCTTCCCTAACCCCGAGGCCCTGCTGCGCCTGGCCGGAGCCGTCCTCGTCGAGCAGCACGACGAATGGGCCGCCGCCGACAGGCGCTACTTCTCCGAGCGATCCATGACCCTGGTGACGACCAGCACCACCGAGAACGAGGGGCAGGTGACGACACCGGAACTCATGTCGGCATGATCAGATCACTGACCTGAGCGCGAGAGCGAAAAGCCACCACTCAGGGGGACGTCACCTTGGGGGCACGCTCGGGGCACGAAATGGCTCGCGGAGGCTGTCGTTCTTGGCCCCAAGACCTCTAGTCCCCGGTCGAGTCGCGGAAACTTGCGCGCCACCAAGGGGGTCACGTCGTTGAGAGGGTGGAGCGGTACAGCGCCGCTCGGCCGCTTTGGGAATTGATCCGAGCGGCTCGAGAGAAGGAGGACAGACATGGACCAGCTCGAACTCGCCACTCCCAGGCGCCGGTCCGCCACCCCGCGTCATTTGCCTAGCCGAGAACTGCTCACACTGGATCAGGCTGCCGACTACCTGAACGTCACAGGGCATTTCATTCGGCGACTCACCCACGAGCGCCGGCTCCCGTTCCTCAAGGTCGGTCGACTGGTCAGAATCCGCCGAAGGGACCTTGACGATTTCCTCGAGGGACACCTGGTCCCCGCCGTCCGACGATGAGCACCGCCGCTCCTGGGCCGACCTGTTGATTCGACTTCCTAGCCGCTGATGCGCGGATCTGTCCGCAAGTTCGCGGTCCGGGATGAGTTCCCGGGAGAGCCGCGTGTCGGAGGTTGTCTTCCTACAGGTCGCCTAGCTCGAACCCCGCAGGGGCAAGTCGGGCTAAAGCCCGATTCGAGCCTAGCGTCCCTGTCAAATCGTCCTGTTTTCGGTATTCCACGCAGGAAAGCCACGGTCGTTGACAAAGTTGGAATAGCGCGGAGAATTCCAACGTTAGTAAACTAAAGTTGGAATAGTTGGAAGTAGCGCCAACGTTAGACGAGGAAGAAGAAGGAGGAGTGCGATCATGCCAACCCAGGTCGAAAGGCTATGGAACCCGACGGACACGTCAGGTCTTTCAAGAGCGGACCGCACCCCAGGCCGTTACCTCGCCTACATTCCCGACGAACTCGGCGTAGATCTACCTGCGCTTTCAGAGTACGCGTCAGAAGCGGCAGAAGATGCGCTCAGCGCTCTCGTTCGAGCGGACGAACGCATCGGCGGTCGTGGCAACTATCTCAACCACTTGTTAATCCGATCCGAGTCGATCTCGTCGTCGTGGATCGAAGGCAACCGAGTCACGCCGAAGAAGCTTGCGATCGCGGAAACACTCAAGCGCGGTGACGCGGTAGCTCTAGCAGTACTCGCCAACGTTCATGCCACTGAAAGT
>JAUPKM010000173.1 GCA_030837445.1 Actinomycetota bacterium | reverse complement strand
CGCGACCTGGCCACCCTCGAGCGTCCCGCGCTGCGCAAGCAGATCGGAACCGTGCTCCAGTCCGCCGATCTGCTCGCCGGGAGTATCCGGGACAACATCGACATGGGACGCAACCTGAGCACAGCCGCGATCTGGGCCGCCCTGGCCGCCGCGGCGATCCGCGACGATGTGCGGGCCATGCCGCTGGGGCTAGAGACGACCGTCATCGACGGGAACTCGTCCCTGTCCGGTGGCCAACGGCAGCGAATCCTCATCGCCCGCGCGCTGGCTGGCAGCCCCCGGATGGTGATCTTCGACGAGGCGACCAGCGCGCTGGACAACGTCACCCAGCGGGACGTGGTCGAATCGTTGTCTCACCTGAGTCTGACTCGCATCGTGGTGGCCCACCGGCTGTCGACCGTCAAGCGCGCTGACCGGATCATCGTCCTGGTGCGCGGCAGGGTCGCGCAGGAGGGCAGGTACGACGAACTCATGGCGCAACCCGGCGCCTTCCGTGACCTCGCCTCCCGGCAGCTCACCTGAACGACCCAACCAGCTACGAAGACAGCGAAACTCGGGCTGCCCGCATCTACGGATGCGGGCAGCCCGAGTTCGGTGACGCTAGTTGGTGACGTCCAGCACCGGATCGCCGGCGTCGACCTTGGCGGGCGGCCGCGGGGTCACTGAACCCATCGCGGCCGTGTTCGTCACGGTCACCAGCGTGGTGGTGTCGTACCCCGCTGCCTTCACACCTTCGTAGTCGACGGTGCAGAGGGGGTCACCTGCGGTGAGGTGCTCGCCCACTGCGGCGACCGGGGTGAAGTGCTCACCGTCCAACTGGACGGTGTCGATGCCGATGTGGACCAGAACCTCCGCACCGTCGGCGGTCTTGAGCCCATAGGCGTGCGGCAGCACCGAGATCACCTCGCCGGAGACCGGCGCGACGACCTGTCCCGAGGACGGCAGGATACCGACGCCTTCGCCGAGGATCTTCGAGGAGAAGACGGGGTCGTTGACCTCGGAGATCGCCACTACCTGGCCGGCGACCGGGGCACCGACAACGGAGGTCGCTCCGGCTGTCCCGCCGTCGGAGCCAGCAGCCCCAGCGGCGCTTGCACCGCCAGCACCGCCGTCACCGGACGTGCTCGAGGCAACCGCCGCACCTGCCACAGCAGCAGCTCCAGCACCGGCCGCGCCGACGCCGGCACCCACCAACTCCTTCTCCTCGGCCTGCTTGGCAGCGTGCGCGTGCGCGGCCTGCTCGGCCAGGAAGGCCTGGTGCTCAGCCTCCTGCTCGGCCAGCGCCTCGTCCTTCTCCTCCTTGGTGCGGAACCCGAAGATGATCACCATGAACATCGACGAGAAGAACGCCGCCGCGATGGCGATCACGTAGACGAAGATCGGATCGAACACCGGGATGGTCAACAGCGAGGTGAAGGCGAAGGCCCCGGTCTTCACACCGCCGAGCACGCCAATGATGATGCCGCCCACGAGGCAACCGACCAGCATGCGTGGGTAGATCTTCTTGTAGCGCAGGTGGATGCCGTAGAGCGAGGGCTCGGAGATACCTCCGAGCAGACCCGCAGCCAAGGCGCCCGTTGCTGTCTGACGCAGCTGGCGGTCCCTGTCGCGCAGGGTCAGCACGAGCACACCCGCAGTGGCGCCGAAGCAGGCGAAGTTCCACGCACCCATGGGGCCCTGGATGAAGTCGTAGCCCAGCACGCTGATGTTCTGCAGCATCAGCGCGTTCAACGGCCAGTGCAGCCCCAGCGGCACCAGGAACGGGTACAGCAGCGGGATCATCACGGCAAACAGCAGCGGCACCTCGTTGTTCAACCACGCGAGGATCTCGCCCAGGCCGTTACCCAACCACACGCCTAGCGGGCCGATGAGGAAGGCGGTGATCGGGATCATGACGACCATGGTGAAGAACGGCACGAACACCAGTTGCACGTTCTCGGGGATGAGCCGCTTGAGACCGTGGTACACGAGCGCCAGCACGGGGATCATCAACAACGGCACGAAGACCTGGCCGCCGTAGTCGTTCAACTGCAGCGGAAGGCCACCGATGTACGCCACGCACGAGTCCGTGCCCAGCGTCTCGTTCACTGTGCAGACGGTGTCCGGGAACCGATCCGGATCCGACAGGCTCATGAACTCGGGCGTCATGACCGCTGCCATGACCGAAGCGCCCACCCAGGCATCGACATTGAGTTTCCGGGCCGCGTTGTAGGCCACCATGATCGGCAGGAAGTAGAAGACCGACCGCCACATGGCGTCGACGAATACCCACGTCGCGGGCTTGTCCTCGGCTCGGAAGTCGACGACTCCGAAAGCGTCGAGGATCGCGGCGAAGGCGATGATCAATGAGGCGCCGAGCAGCACGCCGAGCAAGGGCCGGAAGGAGTCCGAGAGGTACTCGAAGAAGCTGTCCATCTTGGCCGACTTGCCGCGAGCCTTGTTGCGCTCGGCGGCCTTGACCTCCTCGTCGGACAGCGGCTGTGCCTTGGCTGCGCCGGTGTTCATCGAGGGCAGGTTCATGATCTGGTTGTAGACCGTCTGCACACCGCCACCGATGATCACCTGGTAGCGATCTCCTGCCTGCGGTACCGCCCCCATCACACCCTTGATCGCGCCGACAGCTTTGTCATCCACCTTCGAGGCATCCCGCAGGGTGAAGCGCAAGCGCGTGGCACAGTGGGTCAAACTGACGATGTTCTCGGGTCCACCGAGTTTGGCGACGATCTCCTCCGCCGTGGTTCCCTGCGTGGTTGCCATCTCGCTCCAATCGGGAAGTTCAGTGCACCGGATCGACGACCTGATCGGATCTGGCCCAGGCGCGCTGAGATCAATGTGTGTCCGACGCAAGTGTGACGCGTATCTCCCGATATTTCTGCCCGAGACGGAATAAATGTGGGAACAGATTTGTCGGGCCGCCCCGGTGGAGGATGATCGCGGCGTGAGCGGGTTCCGGACGGCGCTGGGCATCCGGGGTGTCGCCCTGGCCGGCCTCGGTGCCTGGCTGGGCCTGCGAGTGTTCAACCAGCCCGCCCCCACCGGAGTCGCAGTGCTGACGGGGTTGCTGTTGGTGCTGGCCGACTTCCATGGAGATCCGCGGCGACGGTTGCGCGCCTACCTGGTCACGGCCACAGCCGGTGCGGCCCTGGTTGGGGTTGGCACGGCCGCGGGATCGTTGCCGATCGGGGCCCTCGCCCTGGTAGTCGCAACGCTTGCCAGCCTGCTGGCCCTGCTGCGCAGTGCCGGCGGTCTGCTGGTGTCGGCTGGCACCGCACTGCTGGCGGATCTCCTCGTGGGCGCCGCCGCCGGAATCCAGGGCGACCGCCCAGCCCCTCTGGCGGCTGCCGCCCTCATGGGTGGTCTCCTGGCCACTGGGCTGGCCTTCACCATCGGTCCGGCGCCCTGGGTTTCGCCGGTGCGTGGCGCCACGTCCTCACTTCTGGATGCCTGCGCGAGCGTGCTCGCCGGTAGCCGCCCCGGCGCCGATCTCCGCGACACAGCGACCGCCATGGTGGGCGTGTATCTGGCCCGCCCGGAACGCCCCGCCTCGCCGCTGCCGTCGGCCCAGGCATCGGTGAGCCTACTGGCAGATCTCACGTTCCTTGCTGATGTGCTGGGTTCGGGCCACGCACCCAGGACCAACGCATCCGCGGCCGACGTGCTGCGTTCCAGCCGCCAATGCCTGGAACATCCCCGCTCCACCACGGACCTCGTCGCGCTGACGTCGGCGTTGCGGCGCCTGGACCAACCCACCTCAAAGACGTCCTTCGACGATGCCGCAGTCATGCAGGCCAGCCGCGCCGTCGGCCGGCACACGCTGCAGATGCTGCCGGGAGCGGCGGGCCACTCATGGTGGCTGCCGCCAGGCCTGTGGGGCGGAGTGCGCGACCGCCTCACGTCCGACAGTCCGGTTGCGCGCGCGGTGGCCGCCACCGCTGTCTTGTTCGGTGTGCTCGTGCTGGCCGCCGACTACCTGCCCACCACTCATCCGCAGTGGATCCTGCTGGTGGCGGTGAGCGCCTTCTACCCCTCCGCGAGTCGGGCGGCGACCAAGTCCGGAGCAATCGTGGTCGGAACCCTGGTGGGTGCGATGGTCTTCCTCGGCGTCGCCGCGATCCTGAGTCCCAGCAACCCCGGGTGGTGGCTGGTGTTGCTACTGGCCGCAGGGATCTCGATGTCGGCACCCCATTCCTCGTCCGGCACGCTGCTCGGCCAGGGCTTCTTCACCGTTCTCTCGTTGACTCTGCTCACGCTGGCCACTGCGGGAACCAGTGTCGCGGCCGTCCCGGAGCGGGCCGTCGATGTCGCGCTCGGCACGGCGGCGGCGGTGTTGGTGGCCCTGGCGCTGGCGCCGCGCCACCTTCGCGCCAGAACGCGCCGCGCCATCGCCGACCTCATGCTGACCTCGTCCAAGGCGATCACCGATGCTCCCACCGGCGGCGATTCACTGCCCAGGCTGGCGGCCGAGGCCCAGAGCCAATTCCTGCGATGCGTCGACATCGCAGATATCGGGTCGGGTGGTCGCGGTTGGGATCGCGGAGACGCCGCCGACTGGCTCGATGGCGCCCGGGTGGTGGCCCAGGCTTGCTCCGTGGTGGCAGTGTGCAAAGAGAGCGATGAGCCGAACCCGGTCACACCCACGTGGTCCAGAGCCGGTGAGGCTCTATCAGCGCAACGCGATGCTCTCCTGCGCGACGTGGCACTGCCGTCGCCACCGGTGGTACCGCAGTGGGTCGGCAACGATGTGTGGTCGGCGGCGGCCGTCGTGCTGTTCGACAACATGCGGCGCCAAGCCGAGCAACTGCGCACCCTGACCGCACACGGCTGATCTCGCGCCTCCAGCATCGCTCGCCTCGATGATGCAATCCCTGAAACACGTGGCGTGCATGTCCGCGAGATCTGGGCAAGACTGCGAGAGTCCACGTCGAACTTCTCGGGAGGCCCCACCATGACGATGGAACGGATCAAGAACTGGGTCGTCGTGATGTTCGAGAACCGCTCCTTCGACAACCTCCTCGGGCACCTCGAGCACATCGACGCAAGCGACGGCATCCGTGGTCGCGACATCGAACTGCCCTACCCCGGCGGCGTGGTCAACGTCGGCCCGGCGCGCCTGTTCAACGATCCCATCCCCGACCCCGGCGAGGGGTACCCCAGCGTCAACGTGCAGATGTTCGGCCGCTACCTGCCTGAGTCCAATGCGGGTCTGCCCGGCTACCTGGGCTTCGCCAGACGCCAGCAGGACCCGTGGAACGCCCCGCAGGCTGGCGATCAGCCCACGATGGACGGGTTCGCTCTGGACTTCTTCTACAACTCCAGGTGGCAGACGGGACGAGAACTGAGCGACGCCGAGATGCAGAGCATCGGCGGCGTGTTCACCCCGCAGACCGCACCCGTGATCAACGGCCTCGCCGAGCAATTCGCAGTGTTCACGCACTGGCACTGCGACGTACCCACCTGCACGTTTCCCAACCGATCGTTCTTTCACGCCGGCACCAGCAAGGGCCGAGTCGACAACAACATCACCTGGGACTACGCGTGGGACAACGACCTGCCCAACCTGTTCACCCGGGCCACGGATCGAGGGGTGCCTTGGAAGGCCTACTTCGACCCGTCGCAGATCATTCCCTTCGAGTCGATCAACCTCGGCGGCCTGCACCACCGGAAACTGTGGAAGACCCACTCCGTCCACATCCAGGAGTTCTTCAGCGATGCTGCGACCGGGCAACTGCCACGGTACTCGTGGGTGGAACCGTGCATGCTCTATGGCAACCTGCAGGACTACCACCCGCCGACGGACATTCGGGCAGCGGAAGCCTTCCTGGCCAGCATCTACCAGGCGGTGCGGACCTCGCCGCAATGGGAGGAGACCGCCCTGGTGGTCATGTTCGATGAGCATGGCGGCTGCTACGACCACGTCGCTCCCCCTGCGACGATCTCGCCGGACGGCATCGTCGAGCAAGAGGGCTTCACGTTCGACCGCCTCGGCATCCGGGTGCCGACCATCATCGCCTCGGCCTACACCGAACGCGGGACGGTGATCCGCGAACTGCACACCAACACGTCCATGACGCGCACGCTGCGCGAGACGCTCGGCCTCGGCGGCGCCTTCACCCGTCGCGATGCCTGGGCGACACCGGTGGACGCCGCCTTCAACCGCAGCGAGCCACGATCGGACATCTGGCTGCCGACGCCTCAGCCTTACACCGCCGGCATCGACAACCCCGGATTCCAGCCGATCCGCCCAGGCGATGAACCCACCTCCAAGATGGCACTCGACCAGCGCAAGACCCTGGGCCAGGAGTACGTGTCCGAACTCGGCGAAGCCACGCTGGGCTCGGCAGCGGCGCTGCTGGGCATCGACCCCGCGAAGGCCCCGACCGACGCCAACGCGAGCCATGCCCGCAGATGGCTCATGGACCACCTGACCAAGGACGGCAGGCTGAACCTGCCGGAGTCGGCGTAGCCGACGCCGCGACCCTCCTGCTTCCCCTGCCGCCGAGAGTGGGCAGAGGACGCGGGAGGGTCGCGGTGAGAGGCGAGCCTCAGCTGCAGCCGCTGGTGCTGCCGCAGCCCTCACACACGTAGCAGGAACCTGCCGGGCGCATCTTGATGCCGCAGGTCATGCACAACGGGGCATCCGAGGCTTTGCCGGTGATCTCCTCCAGCAACTCGGCCGAGGAGTGCACCGTGACGGCCACCGGCTTGCTGCCAGAGGGGGCATGGGCCGCGCGCTCATCGATCGGTGCCGACTGGGCCAGACCCTCGAGGTCGTCCTCCTCGACGTCGACCGAGGCACCGACCGGCGCCGGTCCCGCGTCGTAGCCGGCCACCGTGGCCGCCCGTTCCTCCGCGGTGAAGATGCCCATGGCCGAGCGCGTCTCATAGGGCAAGTAGTCCAACGCCAGGCGACGG
>JAUPKM010000172.1 GCA_030837445.1 Actinomycetota bacterium | reverse complement strand
CCGGTCGCGATTGGGCATCCCGACGTGCATGTGGATGCCGTAGATGAGCATCTGCCGACCCCACCACTGGGTGCGGTCGATGAGCGTGTCGTAGCGGTCCGAGGCGGTGACCCTCTGGTCCTGCCAGGAAGCGAACGGGTGCATGCCGGCGCTGAATAGCTCGATGCCCAGCGGTTCGGCGACGTCCCGCACGGCGGACATCGACTCGGCGAGGTCAGTCATGGCCTCACCGGTGGTGGCGCAGATGCCGGTCACCAACTCGACCGTATTGAGCAGCAGTTCGCGGTGCACGCGATGACCGGGGTGTCGCCGGTCCAGGTCGGTGAAGATGCTGTCGGCGGCGGACACCAGGTTGTAGCTGCGGGAGTCGACGAGCCCGAGTTCCCACTCGACGCCCAGCGAGGGGCCGGCGGAGGGATGGAAGGGGATCTGCATCACGGACACATGGTCGCAGTCCGGCGTCGGCACACGCATCCGCACCACGGGTGTGGGCGGTTGTGCCGCCGAGGCGGCATGATGGAGCGATGCGCATCTCTGCCCGGTCCGACTACGCCGTGCGCGCCGTCGTGGAGTTGGCAGCGGCCGCACCGCAGCGGGTCAGAGCCGACCAGATCGTCGCCGCCCAGGATATCCCCGCCAAGTTCCTCGAGACGATCCTCACCGATCTGCGCCGGGCTGGCCTGGTGGCGAGCAGACGCGGTGCGGACGGCGGCTACTCCCTCATGCGGGAGTCGTCGGCCATCTCCGTGGCCGACGTCATCCGGGCAGTTGATGGACCGCTGGCCTGGGTCCGTGATGCCCGTCCCGGTTCAGTGCAGTACTCCGGAACGGCGGCGCCGTTGGCGGACGTCTGGGTGGCCGTGCGCGCCGCCCTTCGCGGCGTCCTGGATCACGTCACGATCGCAGATATCGTGGCTGCGCAGTTGCCACCGGCGGTGACGGAGCTGATCGCCGACCCAGCGGTCTGGCGCGATTGATCCGCCGCCGGGCTGTTCAGCCGAACGCAATCACATACGCCAGCACGGTCCCGGCCACATAGAGCGGGAAGAAGATCTTCGAGAACGAGATGACCTTCCGCAACGAGGCAAGGCGGCGCTGGTCGGAGTAGTGCCGGCCGATCAGCGTGAGCAGCAGCATGATGCCACTGAGGGCTATGAACGCGTAGTAAGCCCACTCGATGGCCACGGTGTATTCGACGTCAGCCAGCGAGTTCGTCACACTGTTGAGCATGACGGCGCCGGTCAAGATGCCCGTCACTGCGAACGAGACTCGTGCGGATTCCGCGATCGGCAGCCACAGGCTCAGGTAGGTGACAATCACCAACAGGATCAGCGGCAGGATGTTCTTGACCAGGAACGCTGCGACATCGCGGGAGATGCCCACGTCGGTGACCAACTGCGAATAGGTCACTCCCACGGGGCCGCTGGTAGCCGTCGGGTCACCCAGGCTCGACGTATTGCCGACGCTGGTGGGGTAGAAGTTGACCTCGTCGGCCTGCCAGTTCGGGATGTTGTCGATGGTGGATCCGGTGTCGACCCCGGAGATCAGACGGGCGGCCTGTGGCTCCATCAGCAGTTCCGGATCGACTGTGTAGGCCACCTGCGATGCGGGCAGCTGCGCGTTGCCGATCTGGATCAGCAGTTCTTGGGAGTCGAACGGGAAGTCCTTGAACTGCAATCCCGCGGTGAAAGTGCCGTTGACCTGGTACAGGACGTATTTCTCCCGGCCGAGGATCGACTTGCGGATGTGATCACCGGGCGACAGTTCCGGATCGACGGCGTTGGGGAAGTAGATGTCGGTGGCGTTGTCGTCGCCCTCGTAACGCAGCCAGATGAAGAAGTCCGCCTTGAAGGTCTGTTTGGCGGTGTCGAGCGTGCTGATCTCGTTCAGATTCACCCCAACCTCGACGATCCGCTGCTTGGTGTAGGCGCGGCCGTCGATCACCGTGGCGATTCCATTGGCCGTGGCCGTCTTGAGGCTCAGGCCGGCGGATGGCGAGTAGGTGACCAACTGGTTGGGAGCCGCTGCCAGCCCGACTGTTCTGTTGGCGCCGAAACGCGCGCTCTGGAACGACACCGGCCGCACCGCCGAACCACTCTCGTCGAAGTGGATGGGGTGGGTGAGCGCCTTGAAGGCAGTCTCTGGGGTGCGGGCCAGATCGAGCTGCTCATGGATCAGGTTGCGGTCCTGCTCCAAGGTGTCGGCGGACATCGGTGCTTCGGACCGAACCAGGGATTCAGCGAACACGTCCAGCGCGTCGTACACCAACCCGGCCTCCCAACTCGCCGGGTACCCCACAGCGGCCGAGAAGTCGTCGTAGAAGCTCACGGCCTCACCGGTGAGGCCCTCGTTGGTCAGCGGCGTGGCCGAATAGAGTCTCCCGACGGAGCCCACTTCCAACGCGTTATTGCCGGAGGTCATCCCGTCGTAGAAGGCGGTGGTGGTGAGGGCGTCGCCGCCGATGATCGGATTCTTGAGCTTGGCGTTGCGCAGCCCCTTGACCAGGGGCAGGGCTGCCGTTTCGTCCGTCCCGATGAAGATGGGGCCGGTCGGAGCGGACTGGACCACCTGAGCCACTAGCGCGTCCACCCTCGCCGGGTCGGCCATGGAGCCCGTCGGCACGACGAGATCGGCCACCACCTGGGACTGCCTGGACCACGCCTGGCGAAAGCCGTCGGCGAGGGTCGTGCCATAACTGTCCGCACCGGCCAGGATCGCCGCCGACCCGGTGCCGAGGAAGGTCGCCGCGTAGTCGCTGATGCCGGTGCCCTGCTGGGAGTTGTTGAAGATGGT
>JAUPKM010000171.1 GCA_030837445.1 Actinomycetota bacterium | reverse complement strand
GGGCCGAGGACATCGACGCCTTGCGGAGCTGGGCCCGTGGACGCGCAGTCCGGGCCTGAGCGCCCGCACCCGGCTCAGTCCCGCCAGACCTCTTCGTCTTCGGTGAACGCGGTGACCGCCGGCGGCAGCTCACCGGCGAGCACATCTGCCACCGTGACGTCATCGAGCACCGATCGCAGAGCAGCCCGGACCGCGATCCACACCTCCCGCAGCGGCGCTGCATTGCCGTTGTAGGCAACTGCTCCAGGTCGTTGATCGCGCACCCAGGCCAGCGGGCCATCCACCGCGCGGATGATGTCGGCCACCGAGATCTGGTCGGCCGGCCGCGCCAACACGTACCCGCCGTCGGCTCCGCGCCGGCTGCTGACCAGACCCGCCCGCCGCAGGTCCGAGAGGATCTGCTCCAGGAATTTCGCTGGAATCTCCTGGGCCGCGGCTATCTGATCCGACTTCGCCAACTCGGGGGTGCGGGCTGCGATCTCAATCACCGAACGCACCGCATAGTCCGCCCTTGCTGAGATCCGCACCGCACCATCTTGCCCGCAGTTGGCTCACCTTCACGGCCCAGGGGCGATGATTGCCGGAATTCGTCCGTGCTGACCTGGGTTGAGACCCCCACCATGCGACAGAATCAACCCATGCCGAGAATCAGCCGCCCCAGCGATCCGCAGCCAACAGTGGCCACCGTCAATCCGTGCCTCACCGATGAGGAACTCATCCGGGTCCCGACCGACCGGATACCTGCCCGCGGAATCCCGTCGGACGCCGCCTACCAACTGGTGCACGACGAGGCCATGCTGGACGGGAATGCCCGCCTGAATCTCGCCACCTTCGTCGGCACCTGGATGGACGATCAGGCCAATCGGCTCTATGCCGAGTCCTACGACAAGAACATGATCGACAAGGACGAATACCCCGCCACAGCTGAGATCGAACAGCGCTGTGGTCAGATGCTGGCGACCCTGTGGAATGCTCCAGACAAGACGGTGGCGGTCTCCACCGTCGGGTCCTCGGAGGCGTGCATGATGGCCGGGCTGGCGTTCAAGAAGCGCTGGCAAGCCGCCCGGAGAGCTGCAGGCAAGTCGACCGACAAGCCGAACCTGGTGATGAGTTCGGCTGTGCAGGTGGTCTGGGAACGGTTCTGTGTCTATTGGGACGTGGAAGCCCGATATGTACCGATCACTCTCGAGTCCCCGACGTTGACAGCGGAGTCAATGCTGCCGCACGTCGACGAGAACACCATTGGCGTCGTCGGCATCCTCGGCGTCACCTACACCGGCGGCTACGAACCGATCGCCGATCTCGCAGCCGCGTTGGACACTCTCCACGCCAAGACGGGTCTCGATGTGCCGCTGCACGTCGATGGTGCCTCCGGCGGGATGGTGGCGCCATTCCTGCAACCGGACCTGCAGTGGGACTTTCGCAATGAGCGAGTCCATTCGATCAACACCTCCGGCCACAAGTACGGGCTGGTCTACCCGGGCCTGGGTTGGGTGGCATGGCGCAAGAAGGAGTACCTGCCCGAGGAGATGGTGTTCGACGTCGCCTACTTGGGCGGTGACATGCCCTCGTTGGGGATCAACTTCTCGCGGCCGGGCGCGCAGGTGCTGTTGCAGTACTACCTGTTCCTCCGGTTGGGCGAGAGCGGATACCGGTTGGTCCACGGTGAGTCGCAACGGGTGGCCATGTATCTGAGTTCAGCGATTGGCGAGATGGCCGAGTTCACCCTGCTCTCCGACGGTTCCGATATTCCGGTGTTCGCCTGGCGGCTCGCGGACGACTTCACCGGCGAGTGGACCCTTCCTACCCTCTCCGACCGGCTGCACTACTACGGCTGGCAGGTGCCCGCGTACCCCATGCCCGCGGCGATCACCAATGTCGAGGTGATGCGGATAGTTGTGCGCGCAGGAATGTCGGAGGACTTGGCGGACAAGTTACTTGCCGACCTGCGCACCTGCATCGCCGAACTGAATCAGGACGCACCCAAGGCCCGCGCGAAATCCGCCTTCCACCACTGAGGGCCAACCTGACCGGCCAGCGGTTCCGGCGACCGTCGACCAGGGGTCAGGGGGTCACTTTGGTGGTCTCGATGACGACTTTCTCCACGGGTGGTCCGTCGGTCTGGCCGCCCTGCACTCCCGCGGCCGCCACCTGGTCGACAATGTCCAGGCCAGAGGCCACCTTTCCCCAGATGGTGTAGGCGGGCGGCAACGTGGTGTCCTGGTAGACGATGAAGAACTGCGAACCATTGGTGTTCGGTCCCGAGTTCGCCATCGCCACCGTCCCGGTCGGGTAGTTGTTCGGCAGGTTTTCGGGCAGGTTCTCGTCCGGCACCGTGTAGCCCGGGCCGCCGGTGCCAGTCCCGGTGGGATCGCCGCACTGCAGGACATAGATCCCCTGGGTCGTCAGACGGTGGCAGAAGGTGTTGTTGAAGAACCCCTTCTCCGACAGCGCGGTCATCGACTTGACCGTCTCCGGCGCCTTGGGGTCCATCGCAATCGCGATCGGACCACGATTCGTGTTGAGGGTCAACGTGCCAGCGGCCACGGTCGGCGCGCTGGCAGCAGCCGCAGATGATGATGATGATGTGGCGGTCGAACCGCTCGAGGAGCAGCCCGCCACCAGCACGGCAACAGCGGCCATCGACAAGGCCGTCCCGGAGACCGAACCGAATGAGATATGAGTGCGCATCTGCATATGGTGCCCGATGACGGATGGCTAGGGCAGACGCACCGCCGCCGAATTGGCGGAGATCATCAATCGGCGAGTATCGACCGCCTCAAAAGCACTAGCGGGAACCCGTTTGAGTTGATCGATGAGTTCTTCCGCCCACCGTGGGTCTGATGTGCCCTGGAAGTACCACTGGGACCCGTTGTCCGCCAGCACCATGCCGTGCTTCTTCATCCCGGTGAGCACAACCCGCGCCTGTGGCGAGTAGCCGGCGATCGGGAAGGACGCCTTCAGCCGGAACCGGGCGCCCATCGGGGGATAGGCCGGGTTGGTGGTGGCCCCGGCCTGATGGCGCGCTGGCCACAGGTAGGCGCGGGACGTGCGGTTGGTCGTGAATCTGATCGCATGGTCCACCCGTCCGCGCGCAACTTCGTCGAACCGAAGCAATCCCGGCAGAATCGGCAGGCCAGCCGCATCGGCGGAGGTCCAGCCCGCCGGCCTCAACACGTTCGACCGCAACAACCAACTGGCGCCCGAACCCGCCCACCAGCCATTCGCGCCAAGGTGCGTGTCCCAGGTTTCATAGAGGCGACAGGTCAGGGCATCCACAACAATCGCGTGCCGATCCCCCTCGGCAGCCCAGCCGCCCTCGATCTTGGTCTGCCTACTCAGCGGGTACCTGATCCGGTCGCTCTCAGCTGCGTAGTCGAACCGCACCGGTACCTGCGGGGCGCCTCGAACCACGGTGATCGGAATACCGTACGGCACCGGTTGCTCACCGTAGGCGGGTCCGAAATCCGGATGCAATCGGCGAGTGGCGGCCCCCATATTCGACAGCCACTGGGCCGATCGTGGATGGCGGGGAAGCCTGGTGATGTCCGCGTGCCACCAGCTGTTGGCCGGCGTCGCCGGACACGTCGTGCCGGGGATGGTCGACACCGGCGGGTAGCCGACGGTCGCGGTCGACACCGGACTGGAGGGTACAGCCGGAATGGCCGCCTCGACTGCCGGCCGCGGTGCCGCCGACGCGTTCGCAGCCGCACCGACCATGGCGGCCGCGGCCACCGCTCCCATCGCAACTGCTGCTCGCACCTGACACCTCCCAGCAACTCTCACCTGATCCGCAAAGCACCCACTATCCAGCAGCGGGAGTCGCCCTGCGACCGCGCGGCCACCGAACGGGTGACCGGACCGCCCTGCAATCACCCCGACGGACGGGGCCATGATGGTAGTGGGTTTGCAATGACCGCTCATGCGATGCCCGTGACCCACTACATTGCAGTGCATAGCACTCGGGCGTCGCTTGACCCGGGAGGACCTGTGGCTTGGAATGTGGGCAATCGCCGACGGATCGGCGATGTCCTGTTGGAGTGGGGCAGCATTAGCCCCGAAGATCTCCAGCGCGCCCTGGAACTCCAGTCGCAGGATCCCAACAGACCCCGCCTCGGGACAGTCCTGGTCAACTCCCACCTGATCGATGAGCGAACCCTGACCGCCGCCCTGGCGGAGCTGCACGGCCTCTCGATGGTCGATCTGGACACTATCGAGATCGATCCCGACGTTGGCAGATCCCTGGACCGGGGAATAGCCGAGCGCTACCAGGTGATACCCATCTCAATGTCTGGTGGCCAGACGATGGTCGCCGTCGCAGACCCGTTCGACATGTTCGCCGCCGATGATCTCCGCGCCCGGCTACCGGGTCAGGTGTCGCTGGTGGTGGCGACGCCGTCCCAGATCGCCCGAGAGCTGAAGGCGATCTGGGGTGGCGCGGTGAACACGAACGTGGTCGACAGTTTCGTCGAGCACCTATCCCAAGAGCGCCCGGGGACCCCCAGCCAGAGTGCGACCCTGCCCGATGAAATGCAGGAGGACGACGGCGCGGTCGGGATCGTCAATCAGATCATCACTGCCGCCGCCGGCAGTCGTGCCAGCGACATCCACATCGAGCCGATGCCGAACAGCGTGCGGGTGCGGATCCGGGTGGACGGCATGATGCAGGAGATGCTGAAGCTGCCCCGAGCCAGCCTTGCGCCGATCGTGAGCCGGGTGAAGGTGCTCGCCGGCCTCGACGTGTTTCAGCGACGTGGCCCGCAGGACGGTCGGGCGCGGATCGAATTGGGCGGCCAACGGATGGACCTGCGAGTTTCGACGCTGCCCGCGATGCACGGCGAGAACGTCGTGATGCGGCTTCTGCCCAGTGTCCAGACCCTGCCGAAGCTGTCCCAGATGGGGCTGACCTGGGAGCAGATCGACACTGTGTCCAGCGAAATGTCCAAACCGCAGGGTTTCACCATCGTCACCGGACCGACCGGATCCGGCAAATCCACCACCATCTACGCGATGCTCTCGGAATTCATCGGGGACGAGCGGAACACCATCACCGTTGAGGACCCGGTGGAAATGGAGATGGCCGGTTTCACACAGGTGCAGATCGACGACGTCTCCGGCGTCACCTTCCCGGCCGCCCTCCGGGCCGCCCTTCGACAGGACCCGGATGTTGTTGTCGTCGGCGAGATCCGCGACGCAGAGACAGCGCAGATGGCGGTCAGCGCGGCCCTGACCGGCCACCTCGTGCTCAGCACTCTGCACACCCTCGATGCCCCCTCGGCAGTCAACCGCCTCGTCTACATCGGCCTGCCCGCCTATCTGGTCGCGGAGTCGCTGCGGCTGGTGATCGCGCAGCGACTGCTGCGCAGACCGTGCGGCTTCTGCAGCCAACCCGCCGTGCCCGACCTGCACACCCAGGAGTTGCTGCAACTCACCCCGGACCAGGCGCAGCACCTGATCAGCGGCGTCGGCTGTTCGATGTGTTCCCGAACCGGCTACCTCGGGCGGGTCGGCGTCTACGAGATGCTGCACATCAACCACGACGTCAGACAGGCCATCATGGAGGGTAAGAGCGTCGACGAGATTTCGGCCGTCGCAGCCAAGTCCGGCTTCGTCCCCCTGCGCGATTCCGCGACCCAACTGGCCATCCAGGGCCTGACAACTGCCGAGGAGATCCTGCGCACCATCGTCACCGGCGAATAGTCAACTAGCCGGTGCGCTCGAACCGAGCCCACTGAAACTGCTGGGGCCCGCCGGCGGGCGTCGTGTGCACCTGAGTGAAGGACTGCAGAAGTCGGAAACCAGTCCCGAGCACAGCCGTCAAACCCGCTGCGCTGTAACGCTGCACCCGCAACCCGGAGCACTGCTCGGGTCCCGCCAGCCCGAATGCTCCGATCACCACCGCTGTGCCCGGGTGAGTGGCCGACGACAATGCTGCGCGGTAGGCCTCGATCTGATCCGGCTCGGTCAGGAAGTGCAGGACCGCCCGGTCGTGCCAGACATCGAAGGTCCGATCGGGAGACCACGTCAGCAGATCGGC
>JAUPKM010000170.1 GCA_030837445.1 Actinomycetota bacterium | reverse complement strand
GAGGGCTTCCTCCGGTCAGGGCGGAGTCTGATCCAGACGATCGGTCGGGCGGCGCGCAACGTCTCCGGTCAGGTCCACATGTACGCCGACACGATCACCGCGTCGATGGCGACCGCGATCGATGAGACAAACCGACGCCGCGAGCGACAGGTCGCCTACAACGCGGAGCACGGTATCGACCCGACCCCACTTCGCAAGAAGATCGGTGACATCACCGACCTGCTCGCCAAGGAGGACGCCGACACCGAAGAGCTGCTGGCAGGAGTCGGCGGATCTGGTCGCCGCAGGGGATCCGGTGGCGGCGCCCCAGTCGGGGCCTCGCGGATTGCCGGCCGACAACAAGGGGAGGCCTCCCTGCCCGCAGAGGAGCTCGCTGCGCTGATCGAGGATCTCACCGAGCAGATGCATGCAGCGGCCGAGGAGTTGCACTTCGAATTGGCTGCCCGGCTCCGAGATGAGGTATCCGAACTGAAGCGCGAGCTCCGCGGAATGCGGGATGCGGGCTAACTCTACTGCGATGGTGGGGAATATCGGACCTGCAAAGCGCGTTGCACCCCCTGACGTAATCATGCGCCGCGCTCGAGACCAGGAGGACGCTAAGTGGGAGCCGATCTGACGGTCTGGGGGGTCACGATCGTTGCGGTGCTCGCACTCGTGGCTCTCGACTTCTTCACCGTCTCCAGCCATCCGCACGAGGTCAAACCCCGCGAGGCCACCCTCTGGTCGCTGTTCTACATCGCCGTCGCTATTGCCTGGGGTGCGGGCATCTGGGCGATCTATGGGGCGCAATACGGCACCGAGTACTACACCGGGTGGTTGGTCGAGAAGGCGCTCTCGGTTGACAACCTCTTCGTCTTCGTCATCATCCTCGCCAAATTTGCTGTGCCGGCCAAGTACTGGCAGAAGGTACTGCTGTTCGGGATCGTCTTTGCCCTGGTGTTGCGAACGATCTTCATCCTGCTCGGCGCGGCCGCGCTGGAATACTTCTCCTTCACGTTTGTGCTCTTCGGCGCGCTGCTGATCTGGACCGCCATCCAGCTCGCGCGCCACAAGGACGAGGACCCGGACGTCGAGGACTCGAAGATCGTCGAGATCGCGCAGAAGCGGCTGCCCATGACCGATGGCTGGCACGACGGTCGGATATCGATCAAGGAGAACGGGAAGCGACTGTTCACGCCGATGCTGTTGGTGATGATCGCCATCGCCAGCACAGACATGCTGTTTGCGCTGGACTCGATCCCGGCGGTCTACGGGATCACCAGTGAGCCCTACATCGTGTTCGCGGCCAACGCCTTCGCCTTGCTGGGCCTGCGGGCGCTGTTCTTCCTGTTGAAGGGGCTGCTGGACAAGCTGGTCTACCTGTCGATCGGTCTGGCGATTGTGCTCGGCTTCATCGGCGTCAAATTGATCCTGCACTGGGCGCATGGTGTGTGGTCGTGGGTGCCCGAGATCCCGACGTTGTTGTCTCTGGCGGTGATCATCGGGATCCTCGCGGTCACGGCGATCGCCAGTTGGTTGAAGGTGCGTAAGGATCCGGACGTGATCGCGCACGCTGGGTCGATAACCAAGAGCAAGAGTCCCGAACGCGACCAAGGCCCGCACGTGCTGCCCGAGAAGCAGGCCGACGAGGTGGAGGGTTGATGTTGATGTCCTCTCCCCACTCCACGATCGCGACTTGCTGGGCGACACGCCGTCGACACGCCGAGGCACCGAGATTGATCGGGGTTCATGGAGTGTGGAGAGGACCGATGTTATCGGTTCGCGGTGAAGATGTCGGAGAAGAAGCCGGCCAGCAGCCGGTTGCGCAGTGCGGGCGGAAGGGCTTCCAGTAGGGCCTGGATGTTGGCCGATTCCGCTGGCAGCGCGGGTCCGTCGGCCGAGTCCAGCCCGGCAAAGGCGAGCAGTTCCGTCACAGCGGGGAGGTCCAGGGCGGTCGGGTCCAGGGTTCCCGCGATTTCGATGAGGCCCGCATCGGGTTCTGCCCACGGCAACTGAGCGGCCTCCGTGGCCGCCGCCCGCAAGGCTGCCAGCAATTCCGTGAGGTTGGCCAGGGTCGTGGCTTGGACGGTCAGGTGGGCATTGCGCGGCATGCCGAAGACACCCGGTTGGGCCTGGATGAACCACCCACGGGCCGTCATTCGGTCTGCCAGCACGAACGGATCAATCCCACCGTCGCCGGGTCCACCGTCGGCAACGATCGCCACCAGCGTGGCTTGCGGCGTGCCGAGAATCCGAAGGCCCGGGATCTCCTTCACGGCGGCCACGATCGCACCGGTGGCCTGCCAAGCGTCACCGACCAACCGCTCGAAGCCGGCATCCCCGATTCGCCGCAACACGGCCCAGGCCGCCGCCGGTGGACCGGCCGACTTCGTGCTCTGCATCGTGGTGTTGACCACCGGGTAGCCGGGCCAACTCGAGTACGTGAAGAACGTGCCCAGTCGGTAGTCCGCGTCCCTGAACAGCAGCAGCGACGTCCCCTTGGGGGCGTACCCGTACTTGTGCAGGTCCACCGAGATCGAGCACACTCCGGGCACCGACAGGTCGAATGGCGGCACCGACACCCCGAGCCGGGCCAGGTAGGGCAGCGTCCAGCCGCCGATACAGGCGTC
>JAUPKM010000169.1 GCA_030837445.1 Actinomycetota bacterium | reverse complement strand
GGGTGGTCGGCAGTCATGGGACCTCAGGGTGCCACGGGCCCAGCCGCCAGGGACAGTGACCCCCAGCGTCAGCTGCCAGGGATGAAGCCTTGGTCGAGTTCCCAGGGGGCGATCGGGGAGTTCTGGATAACCCAGGACTGCAACTCCTTGTCGCCGCCCGTGATGATCATCAACCCCACGACGACGAACACCGCCCCCAGCGCCCGCCGAAACACGCTGTGCGGATCCGCGGCCCAGCGCGCGCGTCGCAGCAGTCGCTGACCAGCCAGTGAAATGGCTAGCAGCGTGACACACAACCCGATCGTGTAGGCGAGCAGCAGAGCCATGCCTTGCGCGAAATCGGCCGGCAGCACCGTGACGATGACATAGCCGTAGAGCGGACTGCAGGAGGAGAACACCGGCCCGAGGGCCGCGCCGGTGAGAACCGCCCCAAGCGTTCCTCGCCGCGAGCGCGCTGCCTGCAGCCGCTTGGTGGATCGCCCCTGCATCCCCAGCGTCGACGAGACTCGTTCCCACAGACTGGGGAATAGCGATACCAGGCCGAGCAGGATGAGCAGGCCGCCGCTGAGCCAGGCCCAGACCTCCGGTGGCACGCCGATCAGAGCGGTGGAAACCTTCAACACGAGGGTGAAGACGATGATCGACAACCCCAGCGATGCGCTCACGATGACGGCGCGGGTCAACGGGTTCTGCGCCGGTTCGGGTGCCTGGGTCGTCTGGAGGACGCCGACCCCGCCGGCGGCGCCCACTTCGCTGGCCCCGCCCGCGGCAGCGACCCCGGCGCTGGCCGCCGACGATTGCGTGGTTGACGTGGCCTGCACCCCGGCCCGTTTCGTGCTGGGGATCGAACCGCCAACGATCACCGGCAGCATCGGCAACACGCAGGGGGCCAGCGTGGTCAGGGCTCCGGCGACCAGCGCGCCGATCAACAGAATGAGCACGTCAGACCACCTTGGACTCAATCTCCGAGGCAGTTGTGCTGCCGGACCACTTGGCCAGCTCGGACCCGTCTGGGCTCACCTGCACGAAGGTGTGCTGCACCGTGACCCCGTACTTCTGCTTGAGTTCGGTGGCTTCGTCGTAGTCGACCGATACGACAGTCAACCCATTCGGGATGGTGCTGGATTCCAGGTTGCTGGTCGCCTCCTGGCAGGTCGGGCACCAGGACGCATTGAAGAACAGTACGACCTCGTTGCCCGCATACTTGCCAGGATCGGACTCGTAGTCGGCATAGTCGATGTAGGAGCCGGGGGAGCTGGCCGCTGTCCCGGCTGCCGCCGGGCTGGCCGACAGGGCGCTGGACCTAGTGCCACTTGGAGCCGTCGACGATGCGCCGGAACCCGGTGGGGTACTTGCCGTCGGTGTCCCGGCTGTCGATGGGGAGGAGTTGGGCGAGCCACTGGCCGACGAACCACTGGTCGCGGTGTCGGCTGAGCAGCCGGCGACGGTAAGGACGGTGGCGACAGCCAAGGTGGCCAGGGTCAGGTTGCGGCGGGAGCCGGTTGTGATCATGGCAACCATCAGACCTCATTGCCGCCCGGCTGCCAAGGACCTTCGGATTACAGAAGGATTACGTCTGCGGTCGGACCATCGTGCGTTGGCCGGTCGGACGCTTACGCTGCGGGGGTGGCCAGAGTCCTGATAGTCGATGACGACCCGACCGTCCGGGAGGTTCTCGACGCCTATCTCACCAAAGCCGGCCATCTGGTGGCTGTTGCCGAAGACGGACCAACCGCAGTTACTGCGGCCGCGGAGCACGATCCCGACCTTGTGGTGCTGGACCTGATGTTGCCGGGTTTCGATGGTCTCGAAGTGGCGGGCCGGCTACGTTCCGACTCGCCTGGCTTGCCGATCATCATGCTGACGGCGCGGGGCGAGGAGGAGGACCGGATTGCCGGCCTGTCCAGCGGCGCCGATGACTACGTGACCAAGCCGTTCAGTGCTCGCGAACTGGTCTTGCGGGTTGACTCGGTGTTGCGTCGAACGGGTGCGGCGCCCGACCAGACCGGAACCCTGCAAGATGACGACCTGACAGTGGATCTGGTTGCCCGGACGGCCAAGTTGGACGCCTCGGAGTTGCACCTTACGGCCAGGGAGTTCGACCTGCTGGCCCACTTCCTATCCCAGCCCGGGGTCGCCTTCACCCGGGAGGAACTGATGTCGCAGGTGTGGGGCTGGGACATCGGCGACCTCACCACCGTGACTGTGCACGTGAGTCGGCTGCGGACGAAGTTGGAGGCGAACCCGGCCGAACCTAAGCGGCTGGTCACTGTCTGGGGCGTGGGCTACCGCTGGGAGGCGAGTCGTGGGTCCTGAGGCCGAGGTCGTATTGGTGGCCGCCGGTGCGACGGGGGTCGCGGGCGCCCTGTCACTGCTGGCGGTCGGAACCCTTGGGCGTAACCGGCCCCGCGCGGCGGCTGCCCTGGCCCCGATTACCGCCGTCGGCTCGGTAGCCGTCGGCATCCTGGTGGCAGCTCAGGCGATGTTCCTGTCGGACTACGACCTGACGTTGGTGCTATGGATCTTGCTGGCCGCGATTCCGGTGGCGGCCGCCTTCGGGTTAATGCTGGCGCGGCGGGTGTCGGCTTTGGAAGCGGCGCGCACGCGGGTCGAGACCACCCGTGCAGCGGAGGCGGAGGCCGAACAGCAGCGGCGCGAGATGGTGGCCTGGATGAGTCATGATCTGCGTACCCCGTTAGCAGGGATGAGGGTGATGGCCGAGTCCTTGGTGGACGGGGTGGCACCCGATCCGGATCGTTATCACCGACAGATCCTGAACGAGGTGGACCAGCTCGCCGGCATGGTGGACGATCTCTTCCGGCTGTCCCGAATACAAGCCGGAACGCTGGCATTGGACCTTCGTCCGGTCGCTGTCGCGGACGCGATCAGTGATGCCCTGGCCAGCGCCGAACCCTCCGCTCGCACCAGTGGGGTCAGGATTGTCGGGCGAAGGGTCGGCCAGTGTCAGGCCAGCTGCGACATCGGTTACCTGAACAGGATTTTGGACAACCTGATTGTGAACGCGGTTCGCCATACCAATCCGGGGGGAGTTGTGGTTGTTGAGGCGAGGGACGAGGGCGCCCACGTGGAGGTGTCCGTCTCGGATGAATGCGGCGGCATCCCTGACCCTCACTTGGCCGAGGTCTTCACGTTGGGCTGGCGCGGCGATGCGGCCCGGACGTCTGACGGGGGCGGAGTCGGGCTGGCGCTGGTGAAGGCCGTCGTGGAGGCCCAGGGCGGAAACATCGGTGTGGTCAACGTCGAACCAGGTTGCAGATTCACTCTCACCCTGCCCGCCGCTGGCGCCGGGGTGTGACCGGGGTTCCCGTCAGCGGCACTCGGAGAGGAACGACCGCGCGACTGCCTGTCCGCGACGGAGCCGTTCCAACTGCATGCCGGCGGCCAACAGCACCAGACCCGCGGCCAGCAGATAGATCCAGGTGGGGAAGCCGGACACCAATGGAATCAGAGCGACGACTGCGAAGAAGAGGGTGGCCCAAATCCCGCCCACGATGAGGCCGGCCAATCGGGTGTGCACACCGGCGGCAGCGACGACGGCGAATACCAGAGCCAGCAGCGCAGCCACGGCAACCTGCTGGACGGCCGAGGGGGGTGGTCCCGGCCAGCCTGACGGATCTGCCACCACCACGATCGACCAGCCGAAGATCGGCATTGCCGCCCAGAGCAGTGAGGATGGTCCGACGGTGGCGTCGCCGTGCCGTCGCGGCAGCCAGATCGAATGCAGCCAGCCGATGCAGCCCAGCGCGACCGCAGCAACCGAGATCGCTACGAATGAGAGCGGCCGTCCGGTGGTCACCGCTGCGGCCAGCCACCACAGTGGCGGCGCAGCCCACAGCAGGCCTCGCCCCGAGTGGGTAACCAGGCCCGCTGCCAGCGCGAGGGCCCCGCTGACGTACAACAGCGCTCCGCGTCCATAGCTGGCCGCCTCCCACGGAGTCAGTTGCGCAAACAGCGGCGCCAGCGCCACGAACAGGATCGGGTAACCCACCACGAACGCGGCTGGCCAGGAACCCCGGTTGCGACGACTGCCCGCAGAAACCCCTGCAGCCGCCAATGCGGCCGCCGGCGGGACAGCTGCGACCACCACCACCGCCCAGGCAATGAGAGTTGACGTCGGCTGATCCGGGTCCATCAGCCAGCCCGCGAACTGGCTGGCTGCGATCCAGGTCAGGTAGGCCGACCCAGCGAGCGCCAGCCGCCAGCGCCCCCGAACGGTCCCCCAACGCCTGGTATCCGGACCGCTGCCTGACTCACCGCCTTCGGTCAACTGGGGTGCCGGGCGACCGACGCGAACGACTACCCAGCCGACCGCCCCGATCATCGCTGTGACGACCGCCAGGGACACGAGGGTAACTCCGGCGATCCCGGCGGAGTCACCCTCTGCCAGGCTGACTATCCAGGCGATCGCGAGTCCCAATCCCAGATATCCGAGCAGTAGCGTGCCCGCGGTGGCGAGCCCGATCCACCACCCGGCAGTCAACGAACCCGATCCGCGTCCTCGCCTGACGTCCATCGCGGCGACGATCGCGATGACTGCCAGGGCGATCGGAATCAGCATCAGCCCGAGCCAGTCCGGATTGCTGAGGGTCGCCAATCCCAGCGCCAACCAGGACCAGGCCCAGAAGGCGGGACCTGCTGCGGCGGCCAACCATTTCCAAGCCGTGACGTGAAGCTTCGCGCCGAGCCACGCGGCCACCAGTGCGACCACCAACGACGCCAGCGGGAACCAGAGGTGGTCGGGGTGATTCGTTGGCGACCAGTTCGCCGGGACCGCCTGCTTGGCTGGTGCCGCCCCAACAACCACCAGCACTGTCACAAAGGAGATGGCCGCGAAGGCTGCGGATGCGATAGGCAGCCGGGATCGCAGACCGATGGCGGCGACGCCGGCTGCGAGCGCGCCGAGTGCCAGCATCCCGAGTTGCGCGGGAAGCGGCAGCCACTGGTAGGCGAAGAAGGCGAACGCGAGTGCGGCCGCCGATACGAGCAGTCCGCCGACCGTGAGCAGCACGGTCTGGACCTGGTGACCGCCGGCCTCGGTCGGTGTCGGAGCGGGGGCCACCAGCTCGCCAGAGGTGTGCTGCCAGTACTGACCAGACCAATAGAACTGACCCTGGTCCCCCCAGTCGTACCAGCCCGGCTCCGGTGCGGCCGGCTCGGTCGCCGGTGCCGCCGTTATCGGCGCGGTTGCCGGTGCCGCCCAGGTTGCCGGTGCCGCCCAG
>JAUPKM010000016.1 GCA_030837445.1 Actinomycetota bacterium | reverse complement strand
TTCGATCACAACCGGTTGGCCAACCCGCATCACCGACCTCCTTCGCGGACCCCTGTCCGATGGCCTGAGGCTATCAGTCGCGGAAGCGAGGACAGCTGCGATCCGCACTGCCGGCCGGTTCAAATCCTGGTCGCCGGTCACGAGGACTCGTCGCATATCCGGTGCGATACTCGGGACCCTTCGGGGGCGTCATAAGGAGGTTCGAATGCTCAAGGTTGCCGAAGTCGGAAACGCGATCGACAAGCAGACCTACAAGGCCGCGGTGCCAGACCTGCGACTCGGTCTGGTCAACGCCCAATACGACCTGCGTGACGCCAACTTCCCCGTCATCATCTGGGTCGCCGGCGATGACCGGATCGCCGCCAACGAAGCCGTCAATCGAATCACGGAGTGGATGGATGCCAGGTTCGTCGATACCCGGGTGTTCGCCGAGCACAGCGAGGAAGAGGCAAGCAGACCGACCCTGTGGCGGCTCTGGCGCGCTGTGCCCCGAAAGGGCCGCACCGCTGTCTTCGCCGGTGGTCTGATGCGGGCGGCGCTGATGCGGGCGGCGGGCGAGGTGGATGAGGACGGCTTCAGTCTCTGGCTGCGACACGTGGCTGCGATGCAGAACGAACTCGTCGCAGAGGGGGCACTGGTTGTCAAGTTCTTCCTGCACACACCCGAGAAGAAGCAGCGTAAGAAGCTACGCAAGGCCGAGCAGAACCCTGCCGAGGGCTGGCAGATCGATCAGCGTGACTGGGTTGCCCTCGATCGGTTGGGTCCGACGATGCCTATCGTGGAGCGGATCCTGCAGGAGACCAGCGCCCCCGGGGCGCCGTGGACAATTGTGGAGTCGACTGATGCGCGCTATCGCGATCTGACGATCGGCCGGACGATCCTGGCCGCCATGCAGGCGCGCCTCGAGCAGGATTTCACTCACGGACCATCGGTGGCCGAGTCGGTCTTCGGTGATATCGATGGTCAGGCCAACGTGCTGTCGGGCGTCGACCTGAGCGGCACGATGGACAAGAAGACCTACCGGGCGGAACTAGCCAAGTACCAGGGACGACTACGCAAACTGTCCATCGAGGCGCGCAAACGCGGGGTTGGCAGTGTGCTCGCCTTCGAGGGGTGGGACGCCGCAGGAAAGGGCGGAGTAATTCGACGCCTGACGGGGGCATTGGAGGCTGGAGACTACCGGATCGTGCCGGTTGCCGCCCCCACCGATGAGGAGCGCAGATACCCCTACCTCTGGCGGTTCTGGCGGGACGTCCCAGCGGCCGGCAAGTTCGTGATCTTCGACCGGACCTGGTACGGACGGGTGCTGGTAGAGCGGATTGAGGGGTTCGCTGAACCTGCCGAGTGGCAGCGCGCCTACGACGAGATAAATGACTTCGAATCCCAACTGACCGAGCGGGGCTTCTTCGTCGCCAAGTTTTGGTTGCACATCTCACCGGAGGAGCAATTGGCGCGATTCCAGTCCCGGGAGGAGACACCGTACAAGCAGCACAAGATCACTGAGGAGGACTACCGCAACCGCGAAAAGTGGGACGACTATGTGCGAGCGGTGGATCAGATGGTGCTGCGAACCACAACGGAGCGGGCACGGTGGAACGTGATCCCCGCCAACGACAAGTACAGTGCGCGGATCGAGGTCCTGAAAGAGGTCACCAAGGGGCTGCGGCGGGCCTTGGCGGACGACTGACTCTGCACCGCGCGACCTGGGGCATCGTCGCGATTGTGGGCGCTGGAGTGGTGATCGCGACCGGGACGCGAAAACGTCGGTGCGGTGGGCTAGACAAGGGTTATGGACCGATCAGAAGTTGGTGATCCCGACCTGGTGGTCGAGGTTGCGGGAGTAGTCAAGAGGTTCGGCCGCACCAACGTGCTCAACGGATTGGACCTGCGGGTGCGCCGCGGGGAGGTGCACGCTTTCCTCGGCCCAAATGGTTCGGGCAAGACCACGACCCTGCGCATTCTGCTGGGGTTGCTGCACGCAAACGCCGGATCCATGTCCGCGCTTGGCCTGGATCCATGGCGCGACACAGTCGCGTTGCACCGCAGGCTTGCCTACGTTCCCGGCGACGTGTCGTTGTGGCCCAACCTCACCGGTGGTGAGGTGATCGATCTGCTGGGTCGGCTACGCGGTGGGTTGGATCGCCATCGCCGCGCGGACTTGATCGATCGATTCGAACTCGACCCCAGGAAGAGGAGCCGATCCTATTCCAAGGGCAATCGGCAAAAGGTGGCGCTGATCGCGGCTTTGGCCGCCGACGTCGACCTCTACTTGCTCGATGAACCCACAGCCGGGCTGGATCCGTTGATGGAGGCAGTGTTCAAGGACTGCATCTCCGACATTCGCGCCGCTGGGAAGACTGTCCTGCTGAGTTCCCACATCCTCAGCGAGGCAGAGGCGCTAAGCGACCGTGTCAGCATCATCCGGGCCGGTGTCGTCGTCGAAACCGGCAGCTTGGCCGAGCTGCGCCACCTGACCCGCACGGAGGTGACGGCGCACGTGGACCAGGTGCCGGCAGATCTGGCGAGCATCCGAGGAGTACACGACCTTCGGGTGGCAGGCTCGCGGGTGACCGTGCAGGTGGAGCCCGTAGGGATGGCCGCACTGATGTCGGCCCTCTCCGGGGCAGGACTGTCCTCGCTGGACAGTCGGCCACCGACCCTGGAGGAGTTGTTTCTGCGCCACTATTCGGATGGCGCCCAATGACCGGTACCTGGGTGTTGTGGCGATTCGCGCTGCGTCGGGACCGAATCCTGTTGCCGGTCTGGATTCTTGGCTTGGCCGCGACGGCGGTGTTCTCGGTGACGGCGACGGAAGGGATGTACCCGACGCCGGCCTCGCTGTCCACCGCAGCCGAGAACATCAACGCCACTGCAGCCCTGGTGGCCCTCTACGGCAAGGTGTACGACCCGACCTCGATCGGGGCGCTCTCCCTGATCAAACTCACTGCGTTCGGGTCGACGATGGTGGCGATCCTGTTTGTCTTCGTCGTGATCCGTCACTCGCGGGCAGAAGAGGAGGCCGGTCGGCTCGAACTCGTCGGTGCCGGCGCAGTTGGGCGATCAGCGGCTCTTGCCGCGGCAATGCTCACAGGTGCCCTGGGAAGTATCGTGCTGGGCGTCGTCACCGCCGTCGGATTGGGGCTGGCGGGGTTGCCGATATCCGGCGCCGCTGCCTTTGGTCTGGGATGGGCCCTTAGTGGCATCGTCTTCAGCGCGATCGCCGGGCTGATAGCGCAACTGACCACGTCGGCCCGCGCAGCGGTGGGTCTGGGAATGGCCGCCGTCGGGTTGGCGTACGTGTTTCGCGCGGTCGGCGACGTCACGGCCGGGGATCCTGGCTGGGTGTCCTGGCTGTCCCCGATCGGCTGGTGTCAGCAGATCCGACCGTTCGCCGGGGACCGCTGGCAGGTGGCACTGTTGCCACTTGCTGCCGCGGCCATTTCCGCATCCGTGGCCTTCGGGCTGCGATCCCGGCGGGATCTCGGTTTCGGGCTGCTGCCGGATCGACCGGGTTCCGCCACGGGTCGGGTTGGCGGGGCCCTCGGTCTCGCCTGGCGGTTGCAGCGCGGCATGCTGGCCGCTTGGGTCGTCGGGGCCGCCCTGCTGGGATTGATCTTGGGCAGCATCGTCAACAACGTGACCGGGCTTCTCGAATCCGCGCAGCTGCGCCGCTATCTGGCCTTGCTCGGGGGTGAGCAGGGTGTGACCGACGCATTTCTCGCCGCTGAGGTCGGGCTGCTGGGGGCGATCGTGGCGGCCTACGCGGTCGCGGCCACCGCCAGGCTGCGTTCCGAGGAGGTCAGCGGACATGTCGAACTTCTCCTTTCGAGTCCGACCGCCAGGATTCGCTGGGCAGCTGGACACATCGTCCTCGCGATGGTCGGAGTTGCCGCCATCCTGCTGACTGCGGGCGCCATGATCGGTCTCGCGCATGGGCTGGCGGTACACGCGGTGGCTGCCGAGGTGGTGCGCTTGGTCGGGGCGTGCGCGGCTCAGATACCTGCGGCCTGGGTGCTGTCTGCGGTGGTGGTGTTCCTGTTCGGGTGGCGGCCGAGATGGGTGGTCGCCGGCTGGGGCGTGCTCCTAGCCTGCATCCTGCTGGCCGAGTTCGGGAAACTCTGGCAGCTGCCCGACTGGCTGTTGAACCTGTCGCCCTTCGCACATAGCCCAAGCTTGCCTGGCGGCAGTTGGGCTGCGGGCGGCCTGGCGCTGCTCGTGCTGGTCGTCGCCGCTCTCGCCGTCGCCGGCCTCGCTCGGTGGCGCACTCGGGATCTGTGTGCCTAACGCCAGACGTGCGCGAGGCGCTGACTGCTCCCCTCGACCCCGCGGCTGCGGCGGCATCGAGGGGAGTTCGGTCGGTAGGCTGGCTGGGGCGCGGTCGATCAGGTCGCGATGGCTGGCTGCGGGACGAATCGCATCCGGCCCGGTGTTCCTGGGAGGGAAATGGCGACGGAGGACGGCGGTTCGGAGGGAGGCCGGGAATCCGTCGGTGCCCGCCAGTTGGGCACCACAGCCGGAGACGAGGCACCATTGCAGGATCGACGGTTGTTGCAGCGGGTCATGGAATTGTCTGCCGTCGCGATGTGCAGCTGGTCGCCGGCCGGAATCGTACTCGAGGTGAACCAGGCGCTCTGCGATCTACTTGACTATGACAGCGACGCACTGCGAGGTTGCACCTGGGCGGGCCTGACCCACGCCGCGGATGCCGACGTCGACCAACCCCTGGTAGCCGCCTTGTTGGCCGGCGAGATCCCCTCTTTCCGCATCCGCAAGCGATTCCATCGCCGGGGCGGCGGCGAAGTCTGGGGCGACCTGTCCGCGACCGCGGTTCTCGACGAGGCGGGCAAACTGGACTGCGTAGTCTGCCAGGTTGTCGACGCAACCGAGCAGGTCGAGACGCGGAAGGAGCTCGAGCGTAGGGATCGGCGATTCCAGTGGCTCTCCGAACTGGCCTCAGACGTGATCTACACCGCCGACGCGGTGGAGCGCATTTCCTGGATCGCGCCGTCTGTGGAGCACAGCCTCGGCTGGTCCGTGGCGGAGGTACTGGAGTGCGAGCTCGATGATTTCCTTCACCCGACCGACCGTCCTCGGGCAGACGCTCGGATGCGAGAGCTGAAGAGTGACGGTGCTGCGCCTGCAACCGACGAAGGCCTCCTGCTTCGAGTTCGAACCAAGGATGGGGACTACCGCTGGATGGAGTGGAGCGGTCGCCGTCTTGTGGGGGAGGAGGGTACTGCCGGCGCGTTGCACGACGTTGACGAGTTGGTGCGCGCCAACTCGGTCGTCGCCGTGGACCGAGCGCGGTTGCAGGCAACTCTGGATTCCCTGTTGGATCCTCATGTCCTTCTCACGGCCGTCCGGGACGACCACGGTGAAATCGTCGATTTCATCTACTCGGACGCCAATCAGGCCGCGTGCGAGTACAACCGGATCAGCCATGACGAATTGGTGGGGATGCGACTACTCGACCTCCTGCCGGGTCATGCCGGGGAAGGTTTGCTTCGGATGTACGCGGAAGCTGTCGAGTCCGGTGATCCGCTGATCCTGGACGACTACTGCTACCCCAACGAAATCATCGCCAGTGAGCGCCGCTACGACATCCGTGCCATCCGGGTGGGGGACAGTCTCAGCTACACCTGGCGGGATGTGACCGAACGACATCGAGCGGGCGAGCAGTTGGCTGCCTCCGAGGAGCAGTATCGACTGCTGGCAGAGAACTCCTCGGATGTCGTCGTTCACACCCGAGAGCAGCACGGAGTCTGGGTCTCACCGTCCACGACGGAGGCCCTCGGCTGGAGCCGGGAGGATCTGATTGGGGTGGACATGACGACGCTGTTGCACCCCGAGGATCTGTGGGCGCTCGAGCGGTCCCGCGCAGTGGTCACAACTGGTAGCAGCGACACTGTCCGATTTCGGGTGCGTGCCAAGAGCGGGGACTATCACTGGGTGGACGTGCAGGCGCGGCCCTTTGTCGACGACACCGGCCAGCAAGATGGGGTGGTGTTGGCGCTGCGGGTGGTCGACCAGATGGTGGCAGCGGAGCAGGCTCTGCAGCGACAGGCCAGAACTGACGAATTGACTGGTCTGCTGAACCGGCGGGAGACATTCTCCCTGCTTGAGCATCTTCTCGGTGGACCACGGCGGCCCGCTGGCGGGGTCGCCATCGCATTCTGTGACCTGGATGATTTCAAGCAGGTCAATGACACGTACGGGCACGCGGCAGGGGACGCCTTGTTGCGGGAGATCGCCAACCGAGTGCGGGCGGTTGTCCGGGTGGGCGATCTGGTGTCTCGGTTCGGTGGCGACGAACTGCTGATCGTGCTGGTCGGTGTTGCCGACGCCGCCGAGGCAATCGAAGTCTCAGAGCAGGTGCGAAAGGAGATTGGGCGTCCGCTGGTGCATTCTGCGGCGAACATCCGATCCGGGGCGAGCGTGGGCGTTACGTTGATGGCCGATGGTGACACTGTGGACGTGTTGATCGCACGGGCAGACCGGGCTATGTACCGCGCTAAGCGCGCGGGTGGGGATCGAGTCGAGCTGGATCCCTCCGACGTGGCTTCGACGAGTCACCGGTAGCCGGGAGGTCAGATGCAGATGGGAGCGCGCAACGCGGCGCGAACGGCGGAACTGTCCGTCGACCCAGCGGTTCGCTATGCGGGTGCCGCGGCCGCGGTCTTGGCTCCCGTCTGCGCCTTTGTGGCTGCGCTGTACATAGTGCTGGCGGTGACCCATCCGATGGTCTTGGGAGGCCCGGAGGGAACCACCATGTCGGTGGTCGCCGGGTTGTCCGCCATCGGTCTCGGCATTCTCGCGCTGATTGGGTATCTTCGGCCGCCGCGATTGCGGTACGCAAATCCATTGCTCGCCGTCGTGGTGTTGGTGGTGATCCTCAACTCGAGTCTGCACATGATCATTACGGGTGACACGCTGCAGACCACGAATCTAATGCTCGCCGTCATCGCCGCCGGGGTGGCGATCCTGCCGACAGGCTGGAACGTTGCGGTCACCGCAGTCGCCTGGGTGGCCTGGATCGTCGGAATTCAGGTCAGCGGCGGTCAGGATCTGGTGCACTGGCTGTTCGCCATGGCAATGGCTACGTTAGTGGCCCAGCTGGCCCGCTACGGGCGAAGATCCAGTCTGGATACAGCGGCCGAGTCGGTCTCCCGGGTGGCGGAACTCAGCGTTCAGGATCCCCTCACCGGGCTGGCGAATCGGCGCGGACTGGAAGTACTCGGGGAGGAGATGCTCGCAATCGCGTCCGGCTCCGGAAACGGCCTCTCCGTCGCCTTCTTCGACGTCGATGGTCTGAAAGAAGTCAATGACCGCCACGGTCACGATGCCGGTGATGAGGTGCTGCTTGCGGTGTCCCGAGCGCTGCGGGCAACATGTCGAACCACCGATGTCATCGCGCGTTGGGGCGGGGATGAATTTGTCGTGTTGTCGATTGGTCACGACCTCCAGGCGGACGCGGTGGAGTCCCTCGTGGTCGCCGCACTGGCGACCGCCGGAGGCGTGTCTGAGGAGGTCTGGCGACCCAGTGTCAGCGTTGGCGTGGCAGGCATAGGTGCTGGCCCGCATCGCTCGTTGGACGATCTCCTTTCGGAGGCCGACGAAGCGATGTACCAGCGCCGCCGGCAGCAACGATCGCTTGGGAGTTGAGGGCATCGACAGTCGAATGGATCCGGTAGTGGGGTGGGCCGTCGGCGACCGTTAGTGGTGCGCCGCCTCCGGCGCGGGTCCGGCCGTGCTGGCGGCGTCCTCTCGTTCATAGCGGCCGAGTAGTTCCCCCTCGCCGCGCCGTCCGGGGAAGTAGATGGCGACCAGCACAGCACCGATGAGCACCCCCAGGATCCCTGCGCTGAAGGCCCACTTGTCGCCGGCGAGGAAGGAGTCCCTGGCGGCCGCGATGATTTGATCGGCATACTGCGGATAGCTCTCGGCGGTGTTCTCTGCGCCGGCGAAGGACTTGGTGAGTTGACTCTCGGTGGCCGCAGTGACCTGATCAGCCTGCGGCGAATTCGAGATCGCCTTCGTCATCGCCGCCGCGTAACCGGCGGTGAGAATCGCACCCAGGACAGACTGCATGAAGGCACCGCCGAGGTCGCGCTGCAGGTCCGCAGTTCCTGAGGCCATCCCGGCCCGGGTCACGGGAACCGAACCGGTAAGCGAATGTGAGGCGGGAGTACCGGCGATCCCGACGCCGATGCCGATGGCCGCGTAGGCGATCCCGACCTTCCAGTAAGGGATGTCCTCCTGCCACAACACCAGCATGAATACGAAGCTCAGCCCGACGAACGCGTAGCCGATCAGGAGCGTCATCCGAGAGCCTCGCAAACTGACGAGCCGGGCGGACAGTGGCGCTGCCAGCACCATGAAGACCGCCGCGGGCAGAATCGCCGCACCGGCGCTCAAAGTGTCATATCCGAGCACATTCTGGAGGTACTGCTGGCCCACGAACATCGCCGCCATTAGTGAGCCAAAGACGATGATGCCCGCGACCGCGGCCACCCAGAACAACCGGCGACCGGCGATGTCCAAGTCGTACAGCGGGAAGCGGGCGCGCCGCTGACGGATCGTGAAGGCAACCCCGGCGACAATCGCGACGACGGCGGAGACGGCGACGGCTACCTCTGCGCCCGGAACCGGAACAAAGTTGATTGCCAACACCACGGCGGCGACGAGGATTGCCGAGAGCAGCCCGCCGCGGTTATCCACCGGATCTGTCGTCTCGTTGGCGTGTCCGGGTACTGCCAGCCACGCCAGTACCAAGGCGACCAGCGCCAACGGCAAGGTCGCAAGAAAGACAGAACCCCACCAGAAGTGCTCCAGTAGGAATCCGGCAACCAGCGGCCCAAGTGCAGAAATCGCGCCCCCAAGCCCAGACCAGAGCGCTATCGCCCGGGTGCGAGGGGCACCAGCCCAAAGGGCGGTGATGAGCGCCAGGGTGGTCGGATAGGCCATCCCCGCGGTGACGCCACCGAGGATGCGAGCGATCACCAGTACGTTCTCCGATGGCGCGAAGGCAGCCAGGACGGACACTGGCATTGCCAGCGCGACGCCCAGTAGCAGCATCAATTTGCGGCCATAGCGGTCGCCGAGGGCGCCGAGGTAGAGCACCGATGCGGCCAGGCCGAGGGAGTATCCGACCGCGATGAGATTCAGGGATGTCTGCGAGGCATCAAAGTCGCGCCCGATCGATGGCAGCGCGTCGTTGGCGTTTGATAGGTTCAGGTTGGCCACGGGGGCCACCTGGTTGAGGGGCAGCTGCACGTGGACTTGACGTTTCGGGCT
>JAUPKM010000168.1 GCA_030837445.1 Actinomycetota bacterium | reverse complement strand
CGTTGGATGAGGCGCAGGTGGGAATCGCCGACATTGTGCTCCGCCGGCCGGCCCTGGACGACGTCTTCCTGAGCCTCACCGGTCACGCCGCTGAGGACGAAACCCAGCAACCAGACAAGTCCAACAGCCGTAGGAGAGCCAGATGAGCGTCACCGCCGAGACCTGGACCGAGGTTCCCCAACTCAGCCGGCCGATCTACGGCTGGGCGATGCACGACGGCTTCATCGTCGCGAAAAGGCACCTGCTGCAGATTCCCCGCGTTCCGGAACTGCTGTTCTTCTCGCTGGTGCAGCCGGTCATCTTTGTGCTCTTGTTCGCCTTTGTGTTCGGTGGCGCGATTCCCGTGCCCGGTGGCGGCAACTACCGGGAGTACCTGATCCCTGGGGTCTTCGGCCAGACGGTGGCCTTCGCCGCGGCGGGCACCACGGTGGGCCTCAGCGAGGACATGCACAAGGGAATCGTGGACCGATTCCGGTCGTTGCCGATGGCAAGTTCCGGGGTCCTCATCGGCCGCAGTCTGGCGGATCTGGCCCGCAGCGTGCTGGTGTTGGTGGTGTTGACGATCACGGGGCTGCTGGTCGGCTGGAGTATCGACACCAACGTCGCCGAGGCTGCCGCGGGGTACGGAATCCTGCTGCTGTTCGCGTTCGCCATGATCTGGATCGGGGCCTGGGTCGGCCTGCACATGCCCAGCCCGGAAGTGGCCAACACAGCGGGTCTGGCCTGGCTCTTCCCGGTGACTTTCCTCTCGAACGCCTTCGTGCCGTTGGCGGGGATGCCTGGCTGGTTGCAGACGATCGCTGAGTGGAACCCGATCTCGTCGGTGGTGCTGGCCGCGCGGGTGCTGTTCGGGAACCCGACGGGTATCCCGGGTGAATCACCGCCGATGCAACACCCGATTCCGTTCGCCATCGGCTGGTCGCTGTTGCTATTGGTGATCTTCGTACCCCTGGCGGTGCGCAAATACCGTCGCACGACCAGCAAGTAGCGCCACTGTCATTTCCACACTCCAAGAACCGCCCCGCGCGTTGGATCGCGCGGCGTGTCGCGGCGTGTCGCGAGCCTCTGCGCTCTCGTGGAGTGCGCACAGGACACCTCTCCCGCGCTGTGCCCGTTTCGCGCAACCACAGGAGTTGCCCGCGGATGGATTCGCCGCGGAGCGGCAACCCACACGCCAGCGTGTCCCCGCGCGGGTCTAGGACCGCGATCGGTAGTTGCAGTCAGCCCGAATAGGGTTCGATGCTGACCAGTTCGACGGTGAGGGTCTTGCCGTTGGGCAGCGTGTAACTGGCCGAGTCGCCGGCCATCTTGCCGAGCACGGCCTCGCCCAACGGCGACGACGGCGAGTAGACGTCGATGGTCGCGTGTGCGGCCTCCTCGCGGGAGGCGAGCAGGAAAGTCTCGGTGTCGTCGTCGCCGGCGAACCTGACGGTGATCACGGTCCCGTGGGTGGCGCGCCCCTCCGCTGCTTCCGGCGGCGTGCCCACCTGGGAGTTCTCGAGCAGATGGCGCAGGACGCGGATCCTGGCCTCATTCTTGCCCTGCTCCTCCTTGGCGGCGTGGTAGCCACCGTTCTCCTTGAGGTCACCTTCCTCGCGGGCGGCCTCGATCTTGTTGGTGATCTCGCCGCGGCGTGGCCCCTCTCGGTCAGCCAGTTCGGCCGTGAGTCGGTCGAACGCATCCTGGGTGAGCCAGGTCGTCGGAATCTCGTCGGTCACGGTGGTCCTCTCTGTTGTGGCTGGTCGGTCGTAGCCGGAATGGCACAGCTCGGCGCAACTGCAATCGGTTGAGACTACGCGGTCGGTGCGGCCGCGGTTACCCGAAGAGCGGAAGCTGCGCGGCAGGTGGCGTCCAGGGCTGCGGCGGATTGACCGTGCCGGGCGGGAACTCAGGTCCGCCGACCCGCGGCACGGCGTTCGCGGCGCAGGCCAGCAACTCAACCGCGCGGCCAGCCGTGCGGGTGCCGATGTTGTAGGTCGGCTGCACGTAGGCGTCTCCGGGCGGCAAGGTGACCGTGGCGTAGCCGACATCATGCATGAGCGCGTCCTGGACCCGGATCACGCAGGTGACGGAGTCGCCGGCCCGGCGTCTGACTTCCCACGTCACTCGGGTGTGGTCCGCTGCAGGAGCGGACCAGGTGAGAAGCTTCCACCGCACCGGTGGATTCGCGACTCGCCAGGCGAACCAGCCCAGGCCGACCGCCACAATGACGGCGATCAGAGCGGCCACCGCGAGGCTTACCATGGACCGCTTGCGGTAGCCGTAGCGTTCCTGCAGGTCCGGTGGCAGCGACTTCAGGTCGACCATGGACACCTCCCATGCTGGGGGTGTGGCCGAGCGGAACTGTGCACGGCTGCGAGACTACCGTCAGGCTTCGGACCGTTTTACAGGTCCGGCTCTCAGACGAGGTCGATGAGGGAGGTGCGGTGGCTCAGCAGTTGCGGCTGATGTCGGTCCATGCCCATCCGGATGACGAGTCCAGCAAGGGTGCGGCAACGCTGGCGAAGTATGTGGCCGAGGGTGTCGAGGTGCGGGTGGTCACCTGTACCGGCGGAGAGCGCGGAGACGTCTTGAATGATGCCGTGGATCTCGGTGGCCGAGAGCTGGCGACGGTCCGTAGGGAGGAGATGGCTCGCGCCGTTTCTATCCTCGGGATCTCCCATCGTTGGCTGGGATTCCCCGACTCCGGCTTCCCGGAACCGGGGACCGACGCCGAGTTGCCGGAAGGGTCGTTTGCGGCCTTACCGCTGGAAGTGGTCGTCGAGCCGCTGGTCGCCGCCATTCGTGAGTTTCGCCCGCATGTGCTGGTCACCTATGACGAGGAGGGTGGCTACCCGCACCCTGATCACATTCGGACCCACGAGGTGAGCGCCGAGGCGTTCGAGGCCGCCGCCGACCCGGATCGTTTCCCCGCGGCCGGCCCGGCGTGGGCCCCGCTGAAGCTCTACTACGACGTGACGTTCCACAAGGACCGGATGCGCGTGCTGCACGAAGCGGCGGTGACGGCCGGCGGTGATTCACCATTCGGTGAGTGGCTGGCCAACTGGGGCGACCGGCCGGAGAAGACCGACCGAGTGACGACGCGAGTCGAATGTTGCGACTTCTTCCACGTGCGTGAAGAGGCGCTCAAGGCTCATGCCACGCAGGTGGATCCGACCGGCCGCTGGTTCGCGATTCCGCTGGCCGTGCACTCCGAGGCCTGGCCGACCGAAGACTTCGAGTTGGCGGCGGCGCGGATGGAACCACGAATCCCGGAGGCGGAGTTGTTCGACGGGATTACCGCCGACACCCCCGCCGGTCAGCTCCGGTGGCGCACCAAGAGGAGGACTTGAGATGGCGGTGCCTGCAGCAGTCGCGGCGTTGATGATGCTGCCAGCCGAGGTGACGCCCTCGCCCGGTGCGACCCCTGGTCTGGCCGTTGATCCGCAACGGGTCACCCCCGGCCTGCTCGGCTTCCTGTCGTTCGTCTTCCTGATCATCGCGGTCGTCATCCTCTACTTCTCTCTTCGCAAGCAACTCAAGAAGGTCAACTTCGACGAGAATGCGTTGCCCGCCGGGGTGAAGCGGTTGCCGACCTACGCCACCGCCGAGGCACGCCGAGCATCGGCCGCAGCGTTTGAGGCGCGCCGGGCGGCCGGTCCGCCACCGGAGGACTCCATGCCGGCCGGATTCCCAGCGCCGACGCCGCCCCCGACGCCGCCCGCGGCGCGGCCCGCGGCGCCCGGGGACGACAACGCCACAAGCTAGCCCGAGCGGCCCCAGCGGGGGACGGCTCCGCCAGCGCCGGACCCCACCCAAGCCGCCGCCGGGGTTGTCCGCAGCAGGTCATCGGCGTCGTCGGACTTCAGAGGTTGCCCGAACAGGAAACCCTGGCCGATCCGGTAGCCTGCCGCGACCAGGGCTTGGCGCTGGTCCTCCCGCTCCAGACCCTCGGCCACCACTGCCTCCAGCCCAAGGTTCTCCGCGAGGTCCCGGACCGCCTCCACGAAGCCGTTCTCCTCTGGGTCGGGCAGCCGGCTGACGAATTCCGGGGCGAGCTTCACGCCGGTCACCGGCAGTGAGCGGAGAGCATTCAGGGAGGACCAGCCGGTACCGAAGTCGTCGATATAGAGGCTGACGCCGAGGTCTGCCATCCGTTCCATTCGCTCGGAGGCGGATCCGTCGCCGGGGGTCAGCACATTCTCGGTGATCTCCAGGATGACAGCGGCCGGGTCGATCCCACTGCCGGTGAGCATCTCGCGGAGGTCGTCGACGATTCCGGGGTTGCCCAGTTGCCGCCCGCTCATGTTGACCGCGATCCGCGTGTGGCGATGGGCCGGATAGCGGCGATGCCACGCGGCCATCTCGGCCAGGGCGACATCCAACACCCGACGCCCAAGACTCTGGATCAGGCCGGTCTCCTCGGCCAGACCGATGAAGTCAATCGGGGGCAGCAACCCGCGCTCGGGGTGGTGCCACCGTGCCAACGCCTCGAGGCCCACAATGTCGCCGCTGCGAAGGTCGAAGATCGGTTGGTACATCACCCCGATCTCGCCGCGGTCGAGGGCCTTGCGCAGTTCGGTCGTCAGCTTCAACCGGTGGACCGCGTCGACGTGCATGGCTGGTTCGTAGACCGCGTAGCGGTCCTTGCCGCTGTACTTGGCCTGATAGAGCGCGAGGTCGGCGTTGCGCTGAAGCTCCTCCGGGTCTTTGGTGGTGGCGTTGCCGATGGCAACCCCGATGCTCGCTCCGACGACGACCTCCGTGGTACCCAGCGTCACCGGCTCAGCGAGCGTGTCCAGGATTCGCTGGGCGACGTTGGCGGCATCGTCGGGGACCCAGGTCCGCTCCAGGATGACGGCGAATTCGTCA
This sequence comes from Actinomycetota bacterium, assembly GCA_030837445.1. Taxonomy (GTDB): domain Bacteria; phylum Actinomycetota; class Actinomycetes; order S36-B12; family UBA10799; genus JACJWR01. The sequence continues at coordinate 100 of JAUPKM010000168.1, read as the reverse complement.
CCTCCGAGCCGGGCCGCGATGTCACCTTCGCGCAGACAGTCGACCAGTCGTCTGGCCACCTCGCACAGCAACTCGTCGCCGGCCGGGTGGCCCAGCGAGT
>JAUPKM010000167.1 GCA_030837445.1 Actinomycetota bacterium | reverse complement strand
GGCGAGCGGATACCTCGGTTGTCGCGGGACGTCGCCAAGCAGGTGGTAGCAGCACGCTGGTCCAACGACGGCGACATGATGGATTCGCTGGAAGAGGCCGGCGCCTCGCTGGTGCTGATGTCCGCGGAGGCGGACGGACGGCTGGATCGGGTGGAGGAGGAACTGTTCCGGTTCGGGCGGGCGGTGGATGCAAACGCCGATCTGCAGATGGCACTCACCGATCCGGCGACGGACGGTTCCACCAAGGCTGGCATCGTGTCGGCGCTGCTGGATGGCAGGAGCGAGTCGGTGACCGAGGAGTTGCTGGTGCACACGGCTGCGCACCTGCGGGGTCGGCGGATTCAGGCCGCCATCACGGCACTGTCGGCGCTGGCCGCGACTCGCCGGGATCGGGTGGTGGCCGAAGTGATCGCCGCGACCGAACTTGACGAGGACCAGAAACGTCGGCTGGCGGCCGCGCTGAGCAAGATCCAGGGCAGGACTGTCCAACTCAATGTCACCGTAGACCCTGCCGTCATCGGTGGTATCCAGGTTCAGGTGGGCGATGAGGTCATCGACGGCACCCTGGCAACCCGACTGCAACAGGCCCGCCGACGGCTGGCCGGCTAACCAACCACCTTGTTGTCGCACCTTCCACGGGTGCACATCGGAGAAACGAGAGAGAACAGACATGGCGGAGTTGACGATCTCCCCGCAGGAGATCCGCGAAGCGATCGAGCGCAATGTGGCCTCCTACACCCCGGAGAACGCGCGCGAAGAGGTCGGCCGAGTCCTGGAGACCGGTGACGGGATCGCCCGCGTCGAGGGTCTTCATTCGGCGATGACGAACGAGCTGCTGGAGTTCGACGGCGGCCTGCTCGGGCTGGCGTTGAACCTGGACGTGCGAGAGATCGGTGTCGTGCTGCTCGGCGACGGCAGCCACATCGAGGAGGGCCAGCAGGTGCGTCGCACCGGCCGGGTGTTGTCGGTGCCGGTCGGTGACGGGTTCCTCGGACGGGTGGTCAATCCGATGGGTGAGCCGATCGACGGACTGGGCGATATCACCGCCGAGGCCGAACGGGCGCTCGAGGTGCAGGCGCCCTCAGTTGTCCAGCGGCAGCCGGTGAAGGAGCCGATGCTGACCGGGTGGAAGGCCGTTGACGCGATGACTGCCATCGGTCGCGGGCAGCGACAGCTGATCATCGGTGACCGCCAGACCGGCAAGACCACGGTGGCGTTGGACACCATCCTCAACCAGAAGTCGAACTGGGAGAGTGGGGATCCCAACAAGCAGGTCAAATGCATCTACGTGGCGATCGGGCAGAAGGGTTCGACCATCGCCGGGGTGCGCGGCACGCTGGAGGAACACGGGGCGCTCGACTACACCACGATCGTTGCCTCGCCGGCATCGGACAATGCCGGCTTCAAGTACCTGGCCCCGTTCACCGGGTCGGCCATCGGGCAGCACTGGATGTACCAGGGTCAGCACGTGTTGATCGTGTTCGATGATCTGTCCAAGCAGGCCGAGGCCTACCGCGCGGTGTCGTTGCTGCTCCGCCGCCCGCCCGGCCGCGAGGCCTACCCCGGTGACGTCTTCTACTTGCACTCGCGGCTGCTGGAGCGCTGCGCAAAGCTCAGCGACGAGTTGGGTGGCGGCTCGATGACGGGCCTGCCGATCATCGAGACCAAGGCGAACGACGTCTCCGCCTACATCCCGACCAACGTCATCTCCATCACCGACGGTCAGTGCTTCCTGGAGACCGACCTGTTCAACTCCGGCGTACGTCCCGCCATCAACGTCGGCATTTCGGTGTCCCGCGTCGGTGGCGCCGCGCAGCCGAAGTCGATGAAGAAGGTCGCCGGGTCGTTGCGGCTCGACCTGGCCCAGTTCCGGGAGCTGGAGGCATTCTCCGCCTTCGGGTCCGACTTGGACAAGGCTTCCAAGGCACAGCTGGAGCGAGGTGCTCGGCTGGTCGAGTTGCTGAAGCAGCCGCAGAACGATCCGTTCCCGATCGAGAATGCGGTCGTCTCGTTGTGGGCGGGCACCACCGGTTCGCTCGATGATGTGCCAGTGGAGGACATCAGGCGGTTTGAGAGCGATTTCCTGGACACGCTGGAGCGTGAGCACCCGGGAATCCTGGCCGGAATTCGTGACTCCGGGACGCTCAGTGACGACGCGGTGACGTCGTTGGAAGCCGCCTTGGCGGACTTCAAACTCGGCTTCACCACGTCGGCTGGTCACCCGCTGATCAAGTCGGAGACCGTCGAAGCGCTGCCCGAGGAAGACATCGAGCACGCCCAGATCCCCCGCCCTGTGCGGGCCTGAGGAAGGTTGATCTAGGGATGGGAGCCCAACTCCGGGTCTATCGCCGCCGCATCCGTTCAGTGCAGGCGACGAAGAAGATCACGAAGGCGATGGAGTTGATCGCCTCGTCACGCATCGTGAAGGCGCAGCAGGCGGTGGAGGCGTCTCTTCCGTACGCGGTGCAACTGCTGCGTTCGGTCGGGCTGGCAGCCTCGCACACCCCCAACATCCACCATCCGCTGCTCACGTTGGAGCCGGAGGTCGAAGGTGAACAGCGGGCGGCAGTGCTGCTCATCACTGCCGATCGAGGGTTGGCCGGTGCCTACTCGGCCAACACCATCAAAGCGGCCGAGCGGTTGACCGAAAACCTTGCGGCGAAGGGTGTCGAGGCCGTTCCGTTCCTGGTCGGTCGCAAGTCGGTGTCGTTCTACAAGTTCCGCGAGCGCGAGGTAGCGGAGTCGTGGACGGGTTTCACCGATGCGCCGACATACGAAGACGCCAGGAAGATCTCCGACGCCCTGCTGAAGGCCTTTCTGACCCCGGATGACGAAGGCGGGGTCGATGAGATCTACATCGTGTACACCCACTTCGTGAACCGGGTCACCCAAGAGCCCCGGGTTCGGCGGATGCTGCCGATGGAGATCGTCGATGTGCCGATCGAGCCTGCCGATGAACCGATCACCGGTGGTGAGGACAAGGGTGGTACCCCCGTGCTGCCGTTGTACGACTTTGAGCCTGGGGTCGAAGCGGTGCTCAATGATTTGTTGCCCAAGTACTTGCATCACCTGATCTTCACCGCGTTGCTGCTGTCTGCGGCGTCTGAGCACGCCGCCCGACAGCGGGCGATGAAGTCCGCCACTGACAACGCGGACGACTTGATGAAAACACTGACCCGACAGGCAAACCAGGCCCGACAGGCCGAGATCACCCAGGAGATCAGCGAGATCGTCGGCGGGGCCGACGCGCTGTCCTCCGCAACTTCAGGGAGCTGAACGCATGACCGCCACGACCGAGACCACAACTGGCGTCGGACGCGTCGCACGGGTCACCGGCCCGGTTATCGATGTCGAGTTCCCCGCCGAGGCGATGCCGGAGCTGTACAACGCGCTCACCGTCAACGTCGACCTGGGCGACAACATCGAGGGCGAGTCGCGGTTGCGGACGCTCACCCTCGAGGTGGAGCAGCACATCGGGGACAACCTGGTGCGAGCCATCTCGCTGCAGCCGACCGACGGAGTCGTGCGCGGCTCAGAGGTGATCGACTCCGGAAGTCCGATCTCGGTGCCGGTCGGGGATGTCACCCTCGGCCACGTGTGGAATACCCTCGGCGACTCGTTGGACGCGCCCATCGACAGCCTTGGCGTGACCAAGCGTTGGCCGATTCACCGCTCCGCTCCGGCGTTCGACCAGCTCGAGTCCAAGACGGAGGTCTTCCAGACCGGAATCAAGGTCATCGACCTGCTGACCCCGTACGTGCAGGGTGGCAAGATCGGCCTGTTCGGTGGCGCCGGCGTCGGCAAGACGGTGCTGATCCAGGAGATGATCTATCGCGTTTCGGAGAACTTCGGCGGCGTGTCGGTGTTCGCTGGGGTCGGGGAGCGCACCCGCGAAGGTAACGACCTCTTCTTGGAGATGACCGAGTCCGGCGTCATCTCCAAGACCGCGCTGGTGTTCGGTCAGATGGATGAGCCGCCGGGTACCCGGCTCCGGGTCGCGTTGACCGCGCTCACCATGGCCGAGTACTTCCGGGATGTCCAGAAGCAGGACGTGCTGCTGTTCATCGACAACATCTTCCGCTTCACCCAGGCCGGATCCGAGGTGTCGACCCTGCTCGGCCGGATGCCCTCGGCGGTGGGCTACCAGCCGACGTTGGCGGACGAGATGGGCCAGTTGCAGGAGCGGATCACCTCCACCCGAGGCCACTCGATCACGTCGTTGCAGGCCATCTATGTGCCCGCCGACGACATCACCGACCCGGCCCCGCACACCACCTTCGCCCACCTCGACGCGACCACGGTGCTATCCCGGCCGATCTCGGAGCTGGGCATCTACCCGGCGGTGGATCCGCTGGACTCCAGTTCCCGCATCCTCGACCCGCAGATCATCGGCGAGGAGCACTACCGGGTGGCTTCCCGGGTGAAGGAGATCCTGCAGCGGTACAAGGATCTGCAGGACATCATCGCGATCCTGGGTATCGACGAATTGTCCGAGGAGGACAAGGTACTTGTCGGCCGCGCTCGGCGAATTCAGCGCTTCCTGTCGCAGAACATGTTCGTGGCGGAGGCGTTTACCGGCCAGCCGGGTTCGTTCGTGCCCGTCGAGGAGACGATTCGCTCGTTCAAGGCACTCTGCGATGGTGACTACGACCACCTGCCCGAGCAGGCATTCTTCATGGCCGGCAGCATCGAGGACGTCGAGCGCGCCGCAGCCAAGTTGGCGAAGTAGCCGGCGGCGGAGCAGGAGGACGAGATGGCGATGCTGAAGGTACGACTGGTCGCGACTGACAGGATCGTGTTCCGCGGTGAGGCTTCGCTGGTGGTGCTGCAGACCCTCGAAGGACAAGTGGGGATCATGCCTGGGCATTCACCGATGATGGCCACCCTCGCCGATGCGGCGGTGCTGATTCGGACTGAGGACGGCGATGTTCATGCCGCGGTGCACTCCGGGTTCGCGACGGTGGATCACGACAACGTCATCCTGTTGGCCGAGACGGCCGAACTCGACTCCGAAATCGTGGTGGAGGCAGCGGAGCGGATCAAGAACGAGCTGGGTACGCCGGCCGAGGACGACGCTGCGGGGATCGCCAAGTTGAAGCGGGCCGAGGTTCGACTTTCGGTGGCGGCCAAGCGGCAGACCGGCGGTCGCCAGGGCTGACCGGCGGCGCTGCTGCAGATCAGGTGGATGAGCTAGCGCTGGCGCTCGCCGCCGGGAACCCACAGCACATCGCCATTTTCCCGGTTGGCGTAGCGGCACAGGATGAACAGCAGGTCGGAGAGTCGGTTCAGGTACTGCGCCGGCAAGGCGTTCATGCTGGGTCCGTGTTCATGTACTGCCAGCCAGGTGGTCCGTTCGGCCCTACGGACAGTTGTCCGCGCGACGTGCAGCAGTGCCGCACCCGCGCTGCCGCCCGGCAGGATGAATGATCGCAGCGGCTCCAGCTGCGAGTTGTATCGGTCGCAGTAGCCCTCAAGCCGGGTGATGTCCGAAGGTTCGATCCGCAGTGGCGCGTGCTCCGGATTTGGTGAGACCGGGGTGCAGAGATCGGCACCGACATCGAACAGGTCGTTCTGGATGCCGGTGAGCAGCGTGACGATTTCGGGTTCGAGGTCGCCCAGCGAGAGGGCCACCCCAATTGAGCTGTTGGCCTCGTCCACGTCTGCATACGCGGCGAGCCGGGAATCGGTCTTGGAGGTCCGACTGAAATCACCTAACGCCGTTGAGCCGTCGTCGCCGGTGCGGGTATAGATGCGCGTCAGATTCACCATGGCATCAGCCTAAGGGCGGGGTCCGGCCGCAGCGGCGGGGCATCGCGGGTTGCCGGTGGGCGGCGCCACACCATGCAGCCGAACCGCGCGCGTGGCATCCTGTGAAGCGAGGCTGGCAGCAATTCGGGCATCCCGACCTGACGGGGGACATGACGTGGCGACTGACGATTCCACGGTGATTGACGTCGCCGCCGGTCTCTAGTTGGTCGCGGAGGACCGTGAGCTGTATGACCGCCTGCTGACCTCTTTCGCGCGGGATGCCGACGACGTGCTCGGACAGCTCCGCGCGCCTGATATCGACGGCATCAGTATCGGTCGAACCCTGCATAGAATGCGCGGCAGTGCCGGGGTAGTCGGGGCGCATCGGCTGGTGCAGGCGACCATCGACGGGGAAGAGGCGCTGGCGAACCACGCGCTCTCCGACCGTCAGCTCGAGGGCATCCTGGCTGAAGTCGAGGCCGCCCGTGAGTGCGCCCTGCAGCTCGCGGAATCAGGCATCTCGGTCGCCACTGACTCGGCGACGCACGTCACCGAGCCCACGCCGGCGCGGTCGGCCCCGGCTGCGCCGGAGTTCGCGGTGCGGGTGGAGACGCCATCGGTTGCGGGCGCGGATGGCGCAGCCGCCGCCCCCGAGCGTCGGGCGACAGTGCTGGTGGTGGACGACAACGCCACGAGTGCCGATTTCCTTGCCTCGGCATTGCGGGTGGAGCACCCGGTTCTGGTCGCCAACTCCGGTGAAGAGGCTTTGCGGGTCGCGGCCGACCCGGAGGTGGCCTTGAGTCTGGTGCTGCTGGACCTGGACATGCCCACGATGCACGGTTTGGAGGTGTGTCGGCGATTGAAGGCAGCACCAACCACCGCAAGGATCCCGGTGCTCTTCATCTCTGCCAGCAGATCGGCCGCGGATGAGGAGGCCGGACTCGACGCGGGGGCGTTGGACTTCATCCATAAGCCGTTTTCGCCCAGCCTGGTACGGGCGCGGATCAGGAACCACTTGCGCCTCTTCCAGTACGAGGAGGAACTCCGCCGGGCCTCGGAGGTCGATGAACTGACCGGGCTGGCCAATCGCCGGGCGCTGAATGAGCACTTCGACCGGGAGTGGCGGACGGCTCAGCGCACCGGGGAGCCGCTCGCCCTGCTGTTGATCGACGTGGACCACTTCAAGGCATACAACGATGCGCTCGGGCACTTGGCCGGGGACGAATGCCTGACCGCCGTCGCCCGAGTATTGGCTAGCAGCGTCCGCGGCAAGACCGACGGCGTCGCCCGCTGGGGCGGGGAGGAATTCGCCCTGCTGTTACCCGGCGAGACCCGGGAGGGCGTGGAACGGGTCGCCACGCGTCTGCTCGAGGCCGTCCGCTCACTACAGCTGCCACATCCGGCGCCGGTCGGCGGGCCCTTCCTGTCTGTCAGCATCGGCGGTGCCTTCCGGGACACGAAGGACCGGCGGAACCCTGACGCTCTGCTGGCAGCTGCAGATGAGGCGCTCTACCGCGCCAAGGATAGCGGCCGGGACAGAGCAGTGATCTCGGGTAATTGAGGCCGCCGCCTGCGTGGATCGGTGGGTGCCTGCGTCTAACATGGGCGGATGCAGGCCTTTGTGGTTACCGGTGGGACCAGGCTCGAGGGTCGCGTTACGGTCCCCGGCGCCAAGAACAGCGTGCTCAAGTTGATGGCCGCCTCACTGCTCGCGGTCGGACGAACTCGGTTGACCCACGTACCGGACATCCTGGACGTGTCGATCATGGCCGAACTTCTGCGGCGACTGGGTTGCATCGTCGAATACGACGCGGTCGCAAGTGTGCTGGTCGTGGATGTGCCGGAGGAGTTGGGGCATCAGGCGGACTATGACCTGGTCCGGCGGATGCGCGCGAGCATCGCGGTGCTGGGACCACTGGTCAGCCGAGTCGGACTGGCAGACGTGGCATTGCCCGGCGGTGATGCCATCGGTTCCCGGGGTCTGGACATGCATGTCGGCGGCCTCACTCGGATGGGTGCGGAGTTCACCAGCGAACATGGCTTTCTGACCGCGTCGGCTCCGGGCGGCCTGACAGGTGCGCAGATCTGGCTTGACTTCCCCAGCGTTGGCGCCACCGAAAACATCCTGATGGCCGCGGTCCTTGCCAAGGGCCGGACCGTGATCGACAACGCGGCGCGCGAGCCTGAAATCGTCGATCTCTGCGAGATGCTGCAGCAAATGGGCGCGGGGATCGAAGGGGTGGGCTCCTCCACCCTCGCGATCGAAGGAGTGGAGCAGTTGGCCCCGGTGGAGCATGCCACCGTTCCCGACCGGATCGTGGCGGGCACCTGGGCCACCATGGCGGCGATCACCGGCGGCGATATCACGGTCGACTACGCGCACACCAAGCATTTGGAGATCGCGCTGGACAAGTTGGTGACGGCGGGCGCCATGATCGAGGCCACCGCAACCGGATTCCGGACCAGCATGCAGGGGCGGCCGCGTGCCGTTGATGTGGTGACGCTGCCGTACCCGGGATTCCCGACGGATCTGCAGCCGCAGTTCATCGCGCTGAACTCGGTCGCGGAAGGGGTGTCGATGGTGACGGAGAACCTCTTTGAGGCCCGATTCCGGTTCGTTCAGGAGCTCACGCGGCTGGGCGCTGATGTCCACACGGATGGTCACCACGCCTTCATCAAGGGGCGGCGCCGGCTGTCTGGGGCCCCGGTGGAGGCGACAGACGTCCGGGCCGGGGTAGGGCTGGTACTGGCGGGGCTGGTCGCGGAGGGTCAGACAACCGTCATCGACGTGCATCACATCGACCGGGGTTACGCCGACTTCACAGAGTTACTGACCAGTCTGGGCGGGGAAATCGAACGGGTGGACGTGCCATCGCGCGGGTGAGTCCGACGGTTGGTCAGTTTGAATTCCTGGACGCGAGCACCTGGCCAGCGATCCTCTCATCGTCCGGCCACACCATCACTCGAGGACCTTCGTTCGTATAGGCCAAAGTGGCCCTGATGTTCGCTTCCTCCAGGGTGCGACGTTGGATCTCACCCGAGATGTAATCCGGCGGACGACTGACGACGACAAGCAGCCCGTACTCGCCCTCAGCGCCTTTCCTGGCTGGTGCCGCAACCAGTGAGCCCTTCTTCGACGACCATCGCAGAACCAACACAAAGACACCGATCGCGAGCACGGCCACGAGCGGGCCGAAAGCGTAGGAGTAGGTCGACCAAGCCGGCATAAGGCCATTGTGATCCGGGCCCAGTCGACCCGCCATTCGGGGACACCTCCTATTGGTTCTACGCTCGTAGGGCAACCGTTGCGGCCACGCGCGGGATGACGAGGTCCCGCTTGACGGCGGCCAGTGACGCAGGGAGGAATCGGATGCCGACTATCGGGGTCATCGGGGCCGGTCTGATGGGGGGCGGGATCGCGCAGGTCTCCGCAGTCGCGGGTTACGACGTGGTGCTTAGGGATGTCGATGAGACCGCTGTACAGCGCGGCCTCCATGGGATCGAGAAGTCGGTCGGCAAACTGGTGGAGAAGGAGCGTCTAACCGGCGCAGAGGCGACGGCAGCGTTGGCGCGGATCTCTGTGACTACCGACCTCGCAGCCGTGGCGGAGGTCGACATGGTGGTGGAGGCCGTCTTCGAGAAGTTGGAGATAAAGACCGAGTTGTTCGCCGCGCTGGATGCCATCTGTCGGCCGGACGCAGTGCTGGCGACGAACACGTCGGCGATCCCGGTGACGACAATCGCGGCCGCCACCTCTCGCCCCGAGTCCGTGGTGGGAACGCACTTCTTCTCGCCAGTGCCGTTGATGGCCCTGTGCGAGATCGTGCGTGGGTATAAGACGTCCGAGGACACGGTGGCGC